>NZ_JBNFOJ010000177.1:0-6380 GCF_057364705.1 Brevundimonas sp. CURTG3B2_SDJG | reverse complement strand
GGCGCCGGTCTGCGGCTGCGTGGTCGCGGCGATCTGCAGCCGCGGCCGTGAGAACCGGGCTTCGTCGATCAGGGTTCGCGGCCCGCATAGGTCTGACGGAAGGCCGACGGTTCGCCGTAGACGCCCTTCCAGCGGTAGAAGATGTGCGCGCCGATCTGGGTCAGCTTGTTCAGCGTGGGGGCCCACCACGGGTGGACGTAGTCGGCGTGGTAGTGGGTCGCCGTCCCCACGCGCGTCGCCACATGACCGGCCAGCGCCCGCTCGGCGACCCGGCTGGCCCGGTCCCACGCCCAGCGCACCGGCGCCTGGCCCAGCGAGCCGTCGCAGGTGAAGCTGAATTGGCATCCGGTGGTGCGCTCGGCCCCCTCGAACACCACGCCGCAGACGGTGTTGGCGTAGTTGGGATCGCGCACCCGGTTCAGGACCACTTGAGCCACCGCCTCCTGGCCCTCGGTCGGCTCCAGCGCCGCCTCGTAATAGATCGCCTGGGTCAGGCAGCGCTGGGCGCGGCGGCGATCCTCGGCCGTCGCCGGTTTGAACGCGAATGGCTGGGCGGCGCGGATCAGGCCGGCCGCCGTCGGCGTGGCCGCGTTCAGCTTCATGGCGTCCAGGCCCGTGGCGCCGAGGTCCAGGCTGGGCTTGCCGGCCAGCGTCAGGCTCTCCCAGCCCGGGGTCAGGCCGTACAGGGTCGGCTGGCGCAGGGACGGGTCGTGGCGCATCGCCTGCGCCAGCTGGGACGGGTCCATCCGGCCGGTGATGGCCAGGAAGCCCTTGCCCGACAGGTCGCCACCGGTCAGCTGACGGACCACCTCGACGCGGCGATCGATCTCCGGGCGCGGCGTCGAACTGGCGGCCATGGCGACGCCGACCGCCGCCAGCGCGGCGGGCGCGGCGGCGGCCAGACGGCGGCCCGTCGTCAACATTCCGGTCCAGTCGATCCTGGCCAAATCAGCTCCTCGCGGCGCGACACGCGCCCGTCGCCGCTTGTCCTCGACAAGCGGGGCGCTTTTCAGGCGGAAAAGCGCCGTTAGGTCAAGTCGTCAGCGTCCACCCAGGGTGGAACGCAGCATCCAGGCGAATTTCTCGTGCGCGGCCAGCCGCTGGGTCATCAGGTCGGCGGACGCTTCGTCACCGGCCGCGTCGGCGGCCTCGAAGGCCTTCCGCGCCGTCGCGATCAGGGTCTCGTGATCCTTCAGCAGCTCCTTGAGCATCGGGATGGCCTCCTTCTCCGGGTCGCCGTCCTTGATCGAGGTCAGGTTGCCGAAGCCCGAGAAGCTCTGCGGAGCCAGAACGCCCAGGGCGCGGATGCGTTCGGCGATCTCGTCCAGGGCCGCCCAGACGTCGCGGTACTGCTGCTCCAGCAGATTGTGGAAGCTGAAGAATTCCGGCCCGCGCACGTTCCAGTGATAGCCGTGGGTCTTCAGGTAGACCGCGAAGCTGTCGGCCAGGACTTTCGTCAGTTCCTGGGCCACGTCGGCGCGAGAGGCTTTCGAAAGTCCGGTGTCGATGGTCGCGGTCATGCTGGTTCCTCGGCGAAGTCGGTGTATCCCTGCCGAGCAGGTAAGGTCGAAAACGGCTTCCGCCAAGCCCGTTCGGCCGCGGGGGCGACGGTTCGAGCGCACCCGGACGACCGGGAACGCGTTCGGCGTCAATGCGTTGCAAGGGATCGCGCGATCCGCGTACGGGGGATGCCAGGCTTTGGGGGCCGACGCCTTTTCAGACGAATGGCGCTTTCTCAGCCCGGTCGTCCCTTTCAGGCGGCGCTGACCGGTCTGCTGTGCGGATTCGTCGGCCTCGCCGTCCGGGCCCTGCTTCAACCCGTGTACGGGGGCGCCAGCGGCCTGACGGTGCTGCTTCCGGCGGTGCTCGTCGCGGCGCTTTGGAGCGGCCGGGCCGCCGGCTACGTCACCATCGCGATGGGAGCGGTCGGAGCGATCCTTCTGACTCAGCTTCCCGGCGGACTGATCCGCTACGACCCCGTCACCCTGTCCATCGGTGTCGTCACCTTCGTCGTGGTCGGCGTATTCGGCGCCGTGCTGGCCGGGTCCCTGCGCCGCACGTTGCGCGACCTGGACCAGACCAACCAGGCGCTACGGGCGTCCGACAGCCGCGTCGGCGAGACCGAAACCGAACTGCGCGCGCTGGTGGACCAGGCGTCGGTCGATGTCGCCGCCGCCCAGGCCGCGGAAGCCGCCCTGCGGGAAAGCGAGACCCGGTTCCGGCTGATGGCCGACACCGCGCCCTCCCCGGTCTGGATGACCAACGCCGACGCGGAGGTGGAATTCGTCAACGCGGCCCTGGTCGAGTTCTACGGCACGCCCGCCGAGGCGATCCTGGGCGGCGTCTGGCGCCAGACCCTGCACCCCGACGATCAGGCGGCCGTCCAGCAGGCCATGGACGTCGCGCGGCCGGATCGCCTTCCCTATGGGTTCGAGGCGCGCTTCAAGCGGGCCGACGGCGCCTGGCGCTGGATGCGGATCGCGGTGAACCCGCGCTTCGATGCGAACGGGACCTTCCTTGGCTACGTCGGCATGTCGTTCGACATCACCGAAACCCGCGACGCCATCGCCGCCCTGGCGGCCCAGGAGCGCCGCCATAGCTTCCTGCTGGCGCTGACCGATCGGCTACGGGATCTCGACACGCCGGAAGACATCATGAACGAGGTCGAGCGGGCCCTGGGCGCCGAGCTGAAGGCCGACCGTGTCGGCTACGGCGAGGTCGATCAGGAACGCGGCCTGGTGGTCATGCGCCGCGACTGGACCGCCGGGGTCGTCAGCGCCCAGGGGCAGTTCAGCCTGGCCGAGGTGGGCGCCGACCTGATCGCGGACCTGGCGGGCGGCCAGCTGATCCGCATCGCCGACGTCCGCAAGGACATGCGGACTCGCGACGCGGCCGACGTCTTCGCGCGGCTTCAGACGCGCGCCCTGATGCGCGCCCCGCTGATCCGCGGCGGTCGCCTGAGCGCCTTCCTTTATGTGCACGATTCCAAGGTCCGGCAGTGGACCGACGCCGAGGCCGACCTTCTGCAGGAAGTCTCGGCCCGGACCTGGACCGAGATCGAGCGCGCCCGGGCCGAGGGCGCCGTGCGCGAGAGCGAGGAGCGGTTCCGCGCCATCGCCGACACCGCCCCGGTCCTGATCTGGGTGACCGGCCAGGATCGGGTCCGCGAGTTCGTCAATCAGGCCTATGTGGGATATCACGGCGGGACCTACGAAGACGCCCGGTTGGCGGACTGGCGCACCGTCGTCCACCCGGACGACCATGAGCGGATCATCCAGGAATCCCTCGCCGGCGAAGCGACCGGCCTGCCTTTCTCGATGGAGGCCCGCTATCTGCGCCACGACGGGGAGTATCGCTGGCTGAAGTCCTTCTCGCGCCCCCGGCTGGACGCCGACGGCGCGGTGGTCGGCTTCGTCGGCGTGGCGTTCGACGTCACCGACATCCGCGAGGCCCAGGCGCGGCTGCTGGAATCCGAGACCCGCTTCCGGACGGTGGCCGACAGCGCCCCGGCCCAGATGTGGATGACCGACGAACAGGGCGCCATCGTTTTCGCCAACAGGCGCTACCGGACGTTCTTCGGCGTCCAGAGCGACGCGGACCTGGGCGCCAACTGGCGCGCCGTCACCGCCGCCAACGGCCTGGACGATTTCCACGACCGCTTCCTTCAGGCCCTGGATCACCGCGACCGCTTCGAGGGCATGATGGAGATCGTCCATCCGCAGCTGGGCCGGCGTTGGCTGCGCTGCGAGGGCATTCCCCGGTTCGACGGCGCCGGCCAGTTCAAGGGCTATGTCGGCGCCAACATCGACGTCACCGACGCCAAGAAGGCCGAGGACGACCTCAAGCGCATCAACGAGCTTCTGGAAGAGCGCGTCGGAGAGGCGCTGGCCGAAAAGGCCAAGGCCGAAGCCGACCTGATGCACGCCCAGCGGATGGAGGCCGTCGGACGCCTGACCGGGGGGGTGGCGCACGATTTCAACAATCTGCTCACGGTGGTGATCGGCGCCCTGGACATGATGTTGCGCTCGCCCGAGGACGCGGCGCGTCAGAAGAAGCTGGGCGAGGCCGCCCTGGCCGCGGCCCGGCGCGGCGAGGGCCTGACCCACCAGCTGCTGGCCTTCTCGCGCCGCCAGGCGCTGCGGCCGGAACCCCTGGACCTCAACGCCCTGATCCGGGAGAGCGAGCCCCTGCTGCGACGCGCGGTCGGCGAGGCCGTCGAGTTCAGGCTCAAGCTGCGCCGGGGCGGCGCGCGCGTGAACGTCGACCCGGCGCAGTTCGAGGCCGCCCTCCTCAACCTCGTCGTCAACGCCCGCGACGCGGTCGGCGACCGCGGCCGCATCTCGATCCAGACCCTGGCCTGCACGGTGCACGGCGGCGAGGTGCCCGAGCTGGCGCCGGGCGAATACGTGTGCGTCACGGTCGCGGACAATGGATCGGGGATCGATCCGGACGTCATCGGGCGGGTGTTCGAACCCTTCTTCACCACCAAGGCGATCGGCAAGGGCACGGGTCTGGGGCTCAGCCAGGTGTACGGCTTCGCCCGGCAGAGCGGCGGCGGCGTGCGCATCACCTCCACGCCCGGCCGCGGCTCCGAAATCCGGGTCTATCTGCCGCCGCTCGACCGGTCGGACGGCGTGGCCGCGGAAACGCTGGCCGCCGTGGACGCACCCGCCGTCGCCGGTCGCCGCCTGCTGCTGGTCGAGGACGACGCCGGGGTCGCGGACGTCGCGCTGGAGCTTCTGCGATCCATGGGCATGGAGGTCAGCGTCGCCGAGACGGCGCCCCAGGCGCTGGACCGGCTGAAGGGCGAGGCCTTCGACGTCATGCTCAGCGACGTGGTGATGCCCGGCGGCATGACGGGCATAGAACTGGCCCGGGAATGCGCGCGCCGCTGGCCGGACATGCGGATCGTCCTGACGTCCGGCTATGCCGGCGAGGACGTCGACGAGGCGCTTTCGGACGCCCCGTGGCCGTTCCTGCGCAAACCCTATTCGAGCGAAGAACTCGCCCGCGTGCTCGGAGAGCCGTCGGCCGCGCCGGCCTGAGGCCCGGCGGATCGCCGGACCCGCGGCCGATCAGCGCTGGCGGGCCTTGCGCGCGGCGTAGCGGGCGTCGCGGGCGGCCTTCTGCTCTTCCTTGGTGAGTTGCTTGCGCTCCTTGCGGGCGGCGCGGCGGGCCGCGTCGGCCTCGTCCTGGGCGGCCTGTTCGGCGGCGAGGCGCGCGGCTTCCTTCTCGGCCTTCTCGCGGCGGGCCTCGGCCTTGGCCAGCTCGTGCTGCTGGCGCTGGGCCTCCTTCTCGGCGGCGCGCTTGGCGGCCAGCTTGTCGAACTCGGGGTCCGGAGCGGCGGCCTTGGGCTTGAACTTGGCGAGCAGGGCCTTCTTGGCTTCCTGTTGGGCGGTCAGGCGATCGGTGAAGCCGGTTTGTTTCAGATCTCTCATGCGAGCGGTCGTCGTATCCTTGAACGATTGTCAGGTGCGCAAACGGCGGGGCGAGCAAGGCTCAGCCCCGGGCGCGTCGGCTAACCCCATATAGGTTGAAAAAGCAAGGTTGCAGGGGACCGACCGGCGTCACGCCCCTGCAAGTGTGTCAGTTCGGCTTCTGCGCCTGGCCCACGGCGGCGCCCGCCGCGCCGCCCACGGCCGCCCCGACAGGACCGGCCACGACGGCGCGGCGACCGCGCCGGTGGCGGCCTTCTGTTCGATGGTCTGGCCGCAGGCCGTCACGGCGACGGCGGCGGCGGCCAAGGTCAGGGCGGGAATGAGACGTTTCATGGGATGGATCTCCTGTTCGAGACACCCAAACGTAGCCGTGCCGCCGCCGGTTCCGCCTTTCGTGGATCAAGTGTTCGAAGCCCGATAGTGGACCTCATGAACAATACCGACGCCTGCGATCAATGAGCGCAGGTCTTCCGACAAGCCGCTTTGTGTCAACTTCATGATGTCGAATACAGCAATGGCGTCCGTGACTGACTCCATGGACATGACTCGGTCAGTCGGTCGTCTCGCGCTTAACCGCTCGGCAACGAGAAATGCTGCACCGCACCAGAATCTTGCGAATCAACCACATTGGCGCCACAAACGGCTGGCTTAAGGCGCGTCCCCGACCGTCAGCCTGTTCGCTGAGCGTCGGTACTGCAGCCGGGACGCGACCCAAGTCAGTCGCCCCGACGGCGAGACTACCCGGGGGCGGCGCTGCGCCCTGCTGAACAGGACTGAGCCTTTGTCGAATCCCTCGCAGCTGCGTGCGACGACTCCTGCCGACCGTGTGGCCAAGATCCGGCCCGGCGTCGCGGCGGCGGCGTTCGGCGCGCTGGTGGGACTGGCCTGGGCGGCGCCTATCTGGGGCGGCGCGGCGGCGAAAGGCTTCGACGATCCGCACCC
>NZ_JBNFOJ010000176.1:0-6384 GCF_057364705.1 Brevundimonas sp. CURTG3B2_SDJG | reverse complement strand
AGCGACCGGCGCGCGAGCAGTTGGAAGGCAGCTCAAAAAGGAGAAGGTGGCGGCGCGCGAGAACCGTGAATGGACTGTTCAATCCTCTCGACCTGGGTAGCCAGGTGGGCTCCGTGTGCCCGGGCCCTCGAGCCCAAACAGGGACAGATCCCTTCGAGTGAATTAAGGTCGCGAGGATAAGTCGCCTTCGACGTGAGCCGCAGCATGACCCGCCGCCGCGCAAGATAGTCGTTCGGGGGGCTTTGCGCCAGTGGGCGAGCCCGACGGGTGTTTGGGTGGAAGGGATACCCATTCGTCATTCCCGGCCTTGTGCCGGGAATCCAAGAACACTCCAGGTTGGAGTTCGAGACCGCCCGGGCGTCCCTTGCGGCTATGGATGGCCGGGACAGGCCCGGCCATGACGAAAGCGAGGGCTGAACGCCTCAAGGACTGTCGACGAAATATCGGCCAGCCTAGGCCGCGACCTCGGTGTGCACCGGAACCCCGTTCTTGATCGCCAGGGTAACCGGCGTGCGCTCGGCGACATCGGCCAACCGGGCGCGCTGGGCCTCGTCCAGCGGGCCGACGAAGACCAGCATACGCTCGATGCGGGGCGGGCCCTCCCCGCCCTTGTACTCGAGCCGGACCTCCAGGCCCTGCAGCGGCCAACCCTTCTTCTCAGCGTACATCTTCAGGGTAATCGAGGTGCAGGCGCCCAGGGCCGAGACCAGCAGGTCGAACGGCGCGGGGCCGACGTCCGCGCCGCCCATCCGCTCGGGCTCGTCGGCCGTGATCGCGTGCTGAAGCTGGGCGCCGGTCGCGATGTCGACGTGATAGCGGGCGGCGCCGATGCGGGCGGTGGCGATGGCCATGAGGAAACTCCGGTCAGGACGAGGCGACGGGCGGGGGCGCGCCGGGCTCAGGCGGCAGGGGAATGAACTCCTGATCGTCCATGTCCGGCAACTTCATTCGACCGGCGCGCCAGTCGGCCTTGGCCTGTTCGATGCGGTCCTTCGACGACGAGACGAAATTCCATTCGATGAACCGTTCGCCGACCGGCTCGCCGCCCAACACCATCACCGTCGAGGGCTCCAGGGCGCGCAGCACCGAGGCGACGCCGCGCTCCAACACCGCCATCTGGCCGTGGCCCAGAGGGCGGCCGTCGTCGATCTCCACCAGTCCCGAGACGACATAGACGGCGCTCTCGGAGTGGTCGGTCGGGGTCTGGAACCGCGCGCCCGAATCCAACTCCAGGTGCAGGTAGTGGAGGGGCGAGAAGACGCCGACCTGGGCCTTCATCCCCAGGGCTTCGCCCGCCGCCAGCCGTCCAGAGACGCCGTCGGCCCGCCAGGTCGGAAGATCCGCGCCGGCGCGATGTTCGAACGCAGGATCGGTCTCCTCCAGATTCGCCGGCAGCGCGACCCAGGCCTGGATGCCTTCCAGCCGCGCCCCCTCGCGCCGGGCCCGCTCCAGCCGCTCGGAATGTGTGACGCCGCTTCCGGCCGTCATCCAGTTGACCTCTCCGGGCCGGATGTCCTGATGGAAGCCCAGGCTGTCGCGGTGGGTGATCTCGCCGGAGAACAGATAGCTAAGCGTCGAAATGCCGATGTGCGGGTGCGGGCGGACGTCCAGCGACGTCGGGATGCCCGCCGGCATGTCGATCGGACCCATGTGGTCGAAGAAGGCGAAGGGTCCCACCATGCGCCGCTTGGCGAAGGGCAGGACCCGGCCCACCTCGAAACCGCCGCCGAGGTCGCGGCGGCGCTGATCGATGACGAGCTCGATCATCGGGCGGCCTCCTGCGCCGGGATATCGCCGAAGCGGCCGCTGTTGAAGTCGGTCACCGCCTGGCGAATCTCGGCCTCGCTGTTCATCACGAACGGGCCGTAGCCGACGATCGGCTCGTCGATCGGCTCGCCGGTCAGCACCAGGACCATGCTGTCGGCGTCCGCCGAGATCGTCGCGCCCCGGCCCTCGCGCGAGAGCATCAGGGCTTCCGCCGCGGCGGCCGCCTGGCCGCGACGACCACGCGGCCCGACAGCACCACCACGAGGCTGGTGTGGCCCTCGGGCAGGTCCAGCGCGACCTCGGCGTCCCGCTTCAGCCGCACGTCCCAGACGTTGACGGGCGTGAAGGTGCGGGCCGGCCGCGGTCCGCCCAGGTCGCCGGCGATGATCCGCGCGTCCCCGCGCGTCCGGCAGGGCGACGACCGGAATCTCGGCGTTCAGGATGCTCTGGTAGCCGGGCCGGGTCATCTTGTCCTTGGCCGGCAGGTTGACCCAGAGCTGCACCATCTGAAACGGGCCGCCCGAACGGGCGTAGCCCTTGGAGTGAAACTCCTCGTGAAGGATGCCGCCGCCGGCGGTCATCCACTGGACGTCGCCGGAACCGATCACGCCGCCCTGGCCGGTGGAATCCCGGTGCTCGACCTCGCCGTCGTAGACGATGGTCACCGTCTCGAAACCGCGGTGGGGATGCTGGCCCACGCCGCGCCGGGCGTCGGTGGGTTCGAAGCTGTAGGGGCCGGCGTAGTCGAGCAGCAGGAACGGGCTCGCCTGCTTGCCGAGGCTGTCATACGAGAACAGCGAGCGGACGGGGAAACCGTCCCCGACCCAGTGGCCGCGGTCGTTGCCGTAGCGTCCGAGCACCTTTTTCATGAGCGTCCTCCGTGTGGGCCGAACCGGTCGGCACGTTGGAAACGTTATGATCCTGGAACGCCGGACGCGGCAGATTGCGATTCCGGCTCGCTGCGTTCTAGAAATAGGACGATGCAGGACCTCAACGACCTCTTCTATTTCGTCCAGGTCGTCGACCATCACGGCTTCGCGCCGGCCGCCCGCGCCTTGGGCCTGCAGAAATCCAAGCTGAGCCGACGCATCGCCCAGCTGGAGGAGCGGCTGGGAACCCGCCTGATCCAGCGCTCCTCGCGCCGTTTCTCGGTGACCGATGTCGGACAGGCCTACTACCAGCACTGCCTGGCCATGCTGGTCGAGGCCGAGGCGGCCCAGGCCGTGATCGACAGCGCCCGCTCAGAGCCGCGCGGCGTGATCCGCGTGGCCTGCCCGCCCGGTCTGCTGACCTATCAGATGGGCGCGCTGATCACGGAGTTCATGACGCTGCACCCCGGCGTGGTCGTGCATCTGGAAAGCACCAGCCGGCGCGTCGATGTGATCGGCGAGGGCTTCGACCTGGCCATCCGCGTGCGCCAGCCGCCGCTCGAGGCTTCCGAGCTGGTGATGCGCAAGCTGGACGAAGCCGTGCATCGGCTGGTGGCCGGCCCGGCCCTAGTAGGCCGGCGCGAGCCGCCGCTGGGTCCGGGCGACCTGCACGACTGGCCCACAGTGGACTTCGGACCGCCTCGCGACAGCCATGCCTGGGACCTGAAGCGCCAGAACGGATCGACGGCGACGATCCGGCATCGCCCGCGGCTGGTGACCGACGACATCCCCATGCTGCACCGGGCGGCCCTGGACGGGCTCGGCGTTGCGCTGTTGCCCACGATCGTGGTGGCCGCCGACATCGAGAGCGGCCGACTGATCGACGTCCTGCCGGATTGGCGGCCCGAGCCCTGGATTCTGCACCTGGTGTTCCCGTCCCGGCGAGGTCTTCTGCCGGCGGTGCGCCGCCTGATCGAGTTCATCGCCGACGCCTGCGAACGTCCGGGCTACAGGATTTCCGAGACCCGCTGACCGTGTCTCGCCCGCTCAGAGGCCCTGGGCGATCTTCTCAAGGCGGGCGGCGACCGCGTTCAGCGCCTCGGCCACGCCGTCGACGCTGGCCGCGGCGCCAGGCGCGGGCGCGGCTCCTCCGTTCAGCCGGGCCTCGTGCAGTTCGTCGGCCAACATCAGCCCGGCCATTAGGAACAGCCGGATGTCGCCGACGTGGCCGACCTCGCCCGCCACCTGGCGAACGTGGCTGTCGAATTCGCGGGCCAGAAGGCGGACGCGCTCCTCCTGCCCGTCCGCGCAACCCACCGCATAGGGGCGGCTGTTGATCTCGACGGTCACCGTCGCCATCAGCGCGCCTCCTGTTCGCTCAGCGCGTCGCGAATCGCGTCGGCGGCGCGGGCCAGGGTTTCGGCGGCGTCGCGGCCGGCGGCTTCCAGCTCGTGGATGCGCACGCGGTCGGTCTCGCTGGAGGGCTGGGGCGCGAAGAGGTCGTCGTCGGGCACGCGGCTGGACCCCGCGGCGCGGCTCTTCAGATCGAGCAGGCGGCGTTCGAGCAGCGCGAGCGCCCGATCGACGCGATCCTTGGCGGCCGATGCAGCATCCATCCGGTCAGAACCTCCAGAATCCGTATAGAACCCGCGCGCGCGCCGGGGTAAAGCGGCGCGCCTCCCTTTTCCGCCTCCCGACAAAAAGGTCTCCCCGTGACCGACGCCAAAACCGTATCCGAAAAAGCCACTCCGAAGCAGATGGCGGACGCCATCCGCGTACTGGCCATGGATGGCGTCGAAAAGGCGAAGAGCGGCCACCCGGGCATGCCGATGGGCATGGCCGACGTCGCCACCGTGCTGTTCTCCAAATTCCTGAAGTTCGACGCGAGCCGCCCCGACTGGGCCGACCGCGATCGCTTCATCCTGTCGGCCGGCCACGGCTCGATGCTGATCTACGCCCTGCTGCACCTGACCGGCTACAAGGCCGCGACCAAGGAGGAGCTGTCGAACTTCCGCCAGTGGGGCTCCAAGACCGCCGGCCACCCCGAGTACGGCCACATGCCGGGCGTGGAGGTCACCACCGGCCCGCTGGGTCAGGGCCTGGCCACCTCGATCGGCTTCGCGATGGCTGAACGTCACCTGGCGGCCAAGTACGGCGAAGACCTGGTCGACCACCGCACCTGGGTGATCGCGGGCGACGGCTGCCTGATGGAGGGCGTGAGCCAGGAGGCGATCACGCTGGCGGGCCGCTACAAGCTGAACAAGCTGACGGTCCTGTGGGACGACAACGAGATCACCATCGACGGCAAGGTGTCGCTGTCGGACGCCACCGACCAGAAGGGCCGCTTCAAGGCCGCCGGCTGGGCGGTGAAGGCCGTCGACGGCCACGACATGGCGGCGATCAAGGCGGCGCTGAAGTGGGCGACGCGGCAAGACAAGCCGACGCTGATCGCCTGCAAGACCAAGATCGGCAAGGGCGCCGCCACCATGGAAGGCAGCCACAAGACTCACGGCGCGGCGCTGGGCGCGGCCGAGGTCGCGGCGACCCGACTGGGCCTGGCCTGGGACCACGATCCCTTCGAAATGCCCGAGACCGTCCTGTCGGCCTGGCGCAAGGTCGGCCGCCGGGGCGCCAGGGACCGCAAAGCGTGGGAGGCCCGCCTGAACGCTTCGGCCCAGGCCGCGGACTTCACCCGCGCGATGAAGGGCGACCTGCCGGACGGCGCCTTCGCCGCCCTGGACGCCAAGATCGCCGAACTGGTCGAGACCCGGCCCGCCCAGGCCACCCGCCAGTCGTCGGGCGCGGCGCTGGATGAATTGTTCGCCGCTATCCCCGAACTGATCGGTGGCTCGGCCGACCTGACCGGATCGAACAACACCTTCGTCAAGGGCACGCCGATCTTCGACGCGCCGACCTACGAAGGCCGCTACGTCAACTGGGGCATCCGCGAGTTCGGCATGGCCGCGGCGATGAACGGCCTGGCGCTGCACGGCGGGGTCATCCCTTACGGCGGCACCTTCATGGTGTTCTCGGACTACAGCCGCCCGGCGATCCGACTGGGCGCGCTGATGGGCGTGCGGGCGATCCACGTGCTGACCCACGACTCGATCGGCCTGGGCGAGGACGGCCCGACCCACCAACCGGTCGAGCACCTGGCCGCCCTGCGCGCCATCCCGAACCTGCTGGTCTTCCGCCCGGCGGACACGGTGGAGGCGATGGAGTGCTGGAAGCTGGCGCTGGAGCACAAGGCCAACCCGTCGGCCCTGGCCCTGTCGCGTCAGAAGACGGCGGCGGTGCGCGTGACCGCGTCGAGCGAGAACCTGTCGGCCAAGGGCGCCTATGAACTGCGCGCCGCGAACGGGTCGGCCAAGGTCACCCTGTTCGCCACCGGCACCGAGGTTCCGCTGGCCCTGGCGGCGGCCGAAACGCTGGAGGCCGACGGCGCGCCGACCCGCGTCGTCTCGGTCCCCTGCTTCGAGCTCTTCTTCCAGCAGCCCAAGGCCTATCAGGACAGCGTCCTGGGCCGCGGCACGGTCCGCGTCGCCGTCGAGGCCGCCATCCAGCAGGGCTGGGAGCGCTTCATCGGCGAGGACGGCGCCTTCGTCGGCATGACCGGCTTCGGCGCCTCGGCTCCGGCGGAGGTGCTGTACGACAAGTTCGGGATCACCGCCGAGGCGGTGGTCGCTGCAGCCAAGGCGCGGCTGTGAGCCTGATCCGCCGCCGGATCCTGGCGGCGGCGCTCGCCCCT
>NZ_JBNFOJ010000175.1:0-6389 GCF_057364705.1 Brevundimonas sp. CURTG3B2_SDJG | reverse complement strand
GTCGGCAGCGACTCGGACCGGCGCGCCGAGGCCAGGGCCGCCTCGGCCAGCGCACGGGTGCTCGGTCGCGCCGACGATCAGCCGCTCGCAGGCCGCCGGCCAGGGCGCTGACCACCGCCTGGGCGTTGGACTCGGTCCCGCCGGACGAGAAGATCACCGCCGTCGGGTCGGCCCCGACGAGGTCCGCCACCTGGGGCCCGCGCGGTCTCGATCCGCGCCCGCGCGCGACGCCCGGCGGCATGCACCGCCGACGGATTGCCGTTGTCGGCCAAGGCTGCATGAGGTCCTGAACTTCCGGACGAACCAGGCCCGAGGCGTTGTAGTCCAGATAGACGCTCACGCCGCGGCCTCCATGGACGCCGCCATGCGCCGCCGGGCGCCCGTCCGGTTATGCACCACGTCCTCCAGCGACACCCCGGCCAGATAGGCGTGGATCTCGGCCCCCAGGTCCTCCCACAGATTGTGGGTGATGCAGCGTTCGCCGGCCATCATGCAGCCCTTGGGCGATCCGTGGGCGGCGCAGCGCGTCGCCCGGATCGGCTCGTCCACGGCCAGCACGATCTCGGCCACCACCGTCTCGTGCGCGCCCTTGGCCAGGCGGTAGCCGCCCCCGGGACCGCGCACGCTCTGCACCAACCCGTTCTTCCTCAGTCGCGCGAACAGCTGCTCCAGATAGCTCAGCGAAATCTCCTGGCGCGCCGCGATCTCGGCCAGCGACACGGCCCGGGCCTCGCCGGTCTGGGCCTGCCCGTTCTTGGCCAGATCGGCCATCGCCATCACGGCGTATCGTCCCTTGGTCGAAAGACGCATCGCGCACCTCAAAAATCGCGCGCTTTTCAGGGGTCCTGTGCTAGAACCCGCGCCTTCAAAAGACGGCGGCGCGCACGGCGGACTTAGAAAGTCCTACCCCTGCGGTCAAGTATTACGCAGCCGCGAAATGACAGTTGAACACGGGATTCTCGACCGCCCATGCCTGAAGTCATCCTGCCCGGCGCGTCCGGCCGCATCGAAGGCCGCTATTCTCCGGGCAAGCGCCCGAACGCGCCGATCGCCCTGATCCTGCACCCGCACCCCAAGGCGGGCGGGCACATGAACAATCCGGTGGCGGTGACCCTGTACCAGCTGTTCGTCAAGCGCGGCTTCGCGACCCTGCGCTACAACAGCCGCGGCGTCGGCAAGTCCCAGGGCGAGTTCGACTCGGGCATCGGCGAACTGGCCGACGCGGCGACCGCCCTGGATTGGCTCCAGGCCAACAACCCCGCCGCCTCCCAGACCTGGGTCGCCGGCTATCAGTTCGGCGCCTACATCGGCATGCAGCTCTTGATGCGCCGGCCCGAAACCGACGGCTTCATCTCGGTCTCACCGCCGTCCAACATGTACGACTTCTCGTTCCTGGCCCCCTGCCCGGCCTCGGGCCTGTTCCTGCACGGCACGGCCGACACCATCGTTCCGCCGGTCGAGGTCGAGCGCGTCGTCAACAAGCTGCGCACTCAAAAAGGGATCGTCATCGACTATGAGCTGGAAGAGGGCGCAACCCACTTCTGGCAGGACCACATCGACGCCGTCGACCGCCGCGTCGGCGCCTATCTGGACAAGCGGCTGGAAGAGAAGCCGGCCTGAATTTTGGCCTGAACGACGACAGCCCGGACATGGAGTTCGGGATCGGGATGGCGCGGCGGTTCTAGCGCCTACCAGGGGACTCCATAGAAGAACGATGCGGGCACGTTCCTGACCTGCGCCAAAGTGGTGGTGAACGTCGCGTTCAACGTGCTCATCCCGGCGGTCGACCCGCACACCTTCTTCAGCGTGAACGCGTCCGCGCCCAAGACGAACGCACCCCCCGACATGCGGACGCTGAATATCCGGCCATCAGCGCGCCGCCGGTCTCCCGCTCTCTGGTAGACGGCCACGTCCGCCGTCATCTCTTCCAGGTCCTCGACATCCGGCGCATCAGGGATCTGGGAGAGGAGGTCTTGGCGAACGCCGCGATAGAGATCGGCCCTAAGCGAAGCGCCCGAGAAGTAGCGATTGAGGGTGTAGACGCAGGAGACTTGCGAGCCGTCGCTCTGCCGATGAGGCAGGGTCACCAGCACTTCGACATGGCTAGGCGAGGCCTCAGGGGACGAAACGCTCGATCCGGCTGGGGCCGAGATCGTGACCACGCCATCCATCAGGCTGTACCGTCCGGCTCCAAGGTCTCGGAAAGGCTGACTCGGCGCGGCGAACTGGAACAGGGCGGCGAGGACGGTAGTCGCCGCGACGGCGGAGAAGGGCATCTGTCGAACTCCGGTCCGGAGGCCTGGTTCGGCCGCTCTCATCGATGACCCAATTCATTGTTCCCCGAACAGGCGACGTCAACCTGCTTAGGACGGAAAGGACGTCCGATTCTGACGTAACATCATGCCAGAGTGCGGGTTCTGGTCTTTGACAACCGAACTCGCCCATCCCTGCTCGCCTTCTTTCATCACCCGGCGAAGCGGGGCCCAGCGGCGCGTCCCGGGATGACGAGAGGGCGCCGAGCGCTTCGGGCTCTTCAGGGCCTTGACCGGGGCCTTCGCCGCTCGGCCGGCGATTGCACCCGTTGCACGCGTTGTACGGTGTTTTTTCGTGCAATCGCCTGGCCCTCGGACCGCCCTCTCATCCGCCGGCGATCTTCTCGGCCCCTTCCGCCGCCGGCCGATGCGCTCGCACGCACCACGCCACGCTGACGATCATCAGGGCGACGGCGCACAGCTCCAGCCCCGTCGGCAGGCGCCGCTCCCACACATAGCCGTACAGGAAGGCGAACAGGGTCTCGAAGACGATCATCTGGCCCAGCATGGTCAGCGGCAGCAGCCGGCTGGCCTGGTTCCAGAAGGCGTTGCCAACGATCGAGGCCAGCAGGGCCACGCCCACGCTGACCCCCGCCAACCGCAGCCAGGCTTCGCCCGACGCCTCGCCCCCGGTCAGCGCGGCAGGAATCGCCAGCGCCAGGGCCAGGGCGCCGGTGACGACCCCGGTCAGCAGGGACCAGTCGTGGGCGCTCACCCGGGGCAGGCGCGCCATCCAGCGGCTGTTTCCCACCGCGTAGGCCGACCAGGACAACAGGGCTCCCAGCGCGCAGCCCAGGCCGATCAGCGTCGTCCAGGCGTCGCCCCCCTCCCCTGGGCCCGAGCCGCGGCCGACCGCCTCCCATCCGATCAGCCGACCGCGACGGCGGCCAGCGCGATCGGCGGCGCCGTGCGGTGCAGCGGCGGCGCGTCCCGGTCGCGAAGGCCCCACAGGGCGACCACCACCGGCACCATGCCGACGATCAGGGCCGAGGCCGCCACGCCCGCGAAATGCACGCTGACCACCAGGAACAGATAGTAGACGATGTTGCCCGCCAGGCTCAGCCAGATCAGCGCCCGCCAGGCCGGGCCGTCCAGCAGGCCCGTCACCGCCCGCCAGCGCGGCGCGACCAGCAGGGCCGCGATCACCCCGTAGGCCAGGTAGCGGCCCGCGCTCATCAGCAGCGGCGACGCCTCCGGCGCGACCTTGGGCGCCAGGAAGACCAACCCCCACATCGCCCCGGCCGCCAGTCCGCAGGCACCCCGATCAGGCGTTGGGAGGCGCCCGTCATCGGTACAGCAGGAACGGCTTCCGGGCCTCGATCCAGGCCGCCTCATCCGGCGTCGCCAGCGCGTCCAGGTTGTCCGCCGTCGATGCGGGCGCGTCCACCCATTCGCGCAGCAGCGGCGAGCCGTTGATCACGTCGATCGGCAGCTTCCCGAACGCGTACTCGTACGGGAAGTCCCGCCACAGGTCGTAGGCCGGATACAGCCGCCGGATCGCCTTGAAGCCCAGGGCCTGCACCCGCCACGGCCGGAACGCCTGGTGGTCGTAGGCCGGGTCGTCGACGTGGATCTGCACGCCCGAGCACAGCTGGCCGACGTGCTTGTGGAAGGTCGGCTCGAACCACATGTCGCGCAGCGCGCAGCCCTTCAGCCACTGCGGCGCGAAGGCCCGCATCTCGGCGATCACGGCCCGGGCGTCGATGTCGGGCGCCCCGAACAGCTCCAGCGGCCGGGTCGTGCCCCGCCCCTCCGACAGCGTCGCGCCCTCCAGCATCACCGTCCCGGCGTAGGCGCGGGTCATCGAGACGTTGGGCGCGTTGGGGCTGGGATTGATCCAGCTCCGTTCGCTCAGCGGCCAGCCGTAGCCCGGCCCCGCCTCGGGCTCCCAGCCCTGCATCTCGATCACGCGATAGGCGACGTCCAGCTTGAAGTGGTCGATGAACCACAGGCCCATCTCGCCCAGCGTCATCCCGTGCCGCATCGGCATCGGGCCGGCGCCCACGAAGCTCTCCCAGCCCGGCCGCAGGATCGTGCCTTCGACGGGGCGTCCGGCGGGATTGGGCCGGTCCAGCACCCAGACCTCCTTGCCGTGCTCGGCGGCGGCCTCGAGCATGTACAGCAGCGTCGTCACGAAGGTGTAGATGCGGCAGCCGACGTCCTGCAGGTCGATCAGCACCACGTCGAAGGTGTTCATCCACTGGCCCCGCGGCCGCCGGACCTCGCCGTACAGGCTGAAGACGGGGATGCCGTGGACCGGATCGGTGTAGTCCGGGCTCTCCATCATGTTGTCCTGCAGGTCGCCCTTCATCCCGTGCTGCGGCCCGAAGGCGGCGGTCAGCTCGATGTCCGGGTGCGCCGCCAGGGCGTCGACCGCATGGGTCAGGTCCTGCGTCGTCGACGCCGGATGGGCCACCAGCGCCACCCGCCGCCCCTTCAACGGCGCGCTCAGGGAGGGATTGGACAGCAGACGGTCGAGACCGAACTTCATGGAAGCTCCAACACGAAGGAGTCGGGGTGATGAAAGTCGGGCTTATCTGACGGATGGGCGAGCGCCCAGTAGGAGATGGTTCCGTCCTTGGCTTCCAGCACGGCCGACAAGCCCAGACGTGAAGCGCCAGGCGGCAGCCGCAACCAGCTCTCGACGATCAGGATCCCGTCGTACCCCCAGCCGGACGCCACAGGCGGCG
Source organism: Brevundimonas sp. CURTG3B2_SDJG (assembly GCF_057364705.1). Taxonomy (NCBI): domain Bacteria; kingdom Pseudomonadati; phylum Pseudomonadota; class Alphaproteobacteria; order Caulobacterales; family Caulobacteraceae; genus Brevundimonas; species Brevundimonas sp. CURTG3B2_SDJG. The sequence goes on along the minus strand of NZ_JBNFOJ010000175.1, from coordinate 1,387 downwards.
TCGCCGTCTCCTCCGCCAACCGCATGCCTTCACGATAGGCGCTGAAGTGGTAGCTGGCCCACTGTCCCTCCACCGCGAGGTTGAACTCAACATACCCTTCGCCGCCCGCAACGAAAGCCTCGAAGCAGGTGTGGCGCCAGAGCTCCTCCGCTCTTCCCGGGACGCCTCCATCTTTCCAATCGAGTGATCCAATGTCGCCCTCGGCGACAAACACGAGCCGCAGGTCCGGCCCGCTCGCGTCAACCTCGACCCGCAGCGCCTCGACAGGACTTGGCGGCGACGTCGGATGAGGCGTCAGCGTCACTGTTCGCGTCGTTGCGGTTCGCCCTTGCATGCACCCGTGCTACACGCGGCTCCCCTTCCTCGCCAGACGCCTTCGTCCATGACCGATCCCGCCTTCAAGTCCGACTTCCTGCGCACGCTCCAGGACCGCGGCTACATTCACCAGATCACCCATCCGGCCGAGTTGGACGAAGCGGCGGCCTCCGGGATCGTCACGGCCTACATCGGCTTCGACGCCACCGCGCCCTCGCTTCACGTCGGCAGCCTGATCCAGATCATGATGCTGCGCCGGCTCCAGCAGGCCGGCCACAAGCCCGTCGTCCTGATGGGCGGCGGCACGACCAAGGTCGGCGACCCCACCGGCAAGGACGCCTCGCGCCCGCAGCTGACCGACGCGACGATCCAGGCCAACATCGCCGGCATCCAGCGGGTCTTCGCCCGCTTCCTGACCTTCGGCGACGGCCCGACCGACGCGGTGATGGTCGATAACGACGCCTGGCTATCGAAGTTCGGCTACATCCAGTTCCTGCGCGACTTCGGGACCCACTTCACGGTCAACCGGATGCTGGCGTTCGACTCGGTGAAGCTGCGCCTCGAGCGCGAGCAGCCGATGACCTTCCTCGAGTTCAACTACATGCTGATGCAGTCGGTGGACTTCCTGGAGCTGAACCGCAGCCACGGCGTCACCTTGCAGATGGGTGGATCGGACCAGTGGGGGAACATCACCTCCGGCGTCGATCTGGTGCGGCGCGTGGATCAGAAGGCCGCCTTCGGCCTGACGACGCCGCTCTTGACCACCGCCTCGGGCGGCAAGATGGGCAAGACGGGCCAGGGGGCCATCTGGCTGAACGCCGACCAGCTGTCGCCGTACGATTACTGGCAGTTCTGGCGCAACGCCGACGACGCCGACGTGGGCCGCTTCCTGCGCCTGTTCACCGACCTGCCGCTGGACGAGATCGCCCGGCTGGAAGCCCTGGAAGGCGCCGAGATCAACGACGCCAAAGAAAGGCGCTCGCGGACGCCGCGACCACCATGCTGCACGGGCGCGGAAAGCCGCCGCCACCGCCCGCGGCGCGGCCGAAAAGCGCCTTCGAGAGGGGCCAGC
>NZ_JBNFOJ010000174.1:0-6425 GCF_057364705.1 Brevundimonas sp. CURTG3B2_SDJG | reverse complement strand
CCTCGGCGAAGACGCCCGGCGGGCGGCGGGTCCAGCAGGGCCAGGCCGTCGGGCGAGCGCGCACCCCAGCGGGCCAGGTCCAGGGTGAAGGCGGTCAGGTCGGCCTCCAGGATCTCGGGCCGCTGATGGGGAACCAGGCCGCGGGTCTGTTCCTCGTCCCACAGCCGGTAGCAGACGCCGGGCTCGATGCGGCCCGCGCGCCCCCGACGCTGTTCGGCCGACGATCGGCTGACGCGTACGGTGGCCAGCCGGGTCAGGCCGCTCGACGGCTCGAAGCGGGGCACGCGCGACAGGCCGCCGTCGATGACCACCCGGACGCCCTCAATGGTCAGGCTGGTCTCGGCGACCGAGGTGGCCAGCACCACCTTGCGGCGGCCGGACGGGGCGGGCTCCACCGCGTGGTCCTGATCGGCCTTGTCCATCGCGCCGAACAGGGGCGTCAGATCCACATCGGCCGGCAAACGGTCCGCCAGCGCCCGGGCGGTGCGATGGATCTCGCCCTGCCCCGGCAGGAAGGCCAGGACCGAGCCGCCCTCTTCCGCCAGCGCCTGGCGGACGGCGCGCGCCATGGCGTCCTCGAACCGCTCGGCCGGATTGCGGCCCAGGTAGCGGGTCTGGACCGGGAACATCCGGCCCTCGGCCTGGATCACGGGCGCGGCCTCCCCCGCGTCGTCGGCCAGCAGGCGCGACACGCCCTGGATGTCCAGCGTCGCCGACATCACCAGGATCCGCAGGTCTTCGCGCAGCAGCCGCTGGGTCTCGCGCGCCAGCGCCAGGCCCAGGTCGGCGTCCAGGCTGCGTTCGTGGAACTCGTCGAACAGGACCGCGCCCACGCCCTCCAGCCCCGGATCGTCCAGGATCATGCGGGTGAAGACCCCCTCGGTGATCACCTCGACGCGGGTGCTCGGCCCGATCCGGCTCTGCAGCCGGGTGCGGTAGCCGACCGTCGCGCCCGGCTGTTCGCCCAGGGTCCTGGCCATGCGGTCCGCGCCGCCCGCGCGGCCAGGCGGCGCGGCTCCAGCACCAGCACCTTGCCCTCTCCCAGCCACGGCTGATCCAGCAGGGCCAAGGGGACGACCGTGGTCTTGCCCGCGCCGGGCGGGGCCGCCAGCACGACGGCCGGGTTCGCCGCCAGGGCGGCTTTCAGCGGGTCCAGGACGGCGTGGATCGGCAGCATGGCTGCGGTCTAGCGGCAACGGCCCCGTTCACGAAAGCGTCGTCTCGCCTTCACCATTCGGAAACCGCGTTGCCAGTCGGGGCAGGCGCCGCTAGCGTCCGCGCCATTGAAGGCGGCCCGGGGAGGGTTCGCCGTGTACAGGGGGCGTGACTCGATGTCCGCAGAAGGCCTTAGGCCCAAGGGGAACCGCCTGTTCCTCAAGAAATCCGTCGTCCAGATCCAGAAGGAAGCAGCCCGCAGCGAGCTGAAACGCACGCTGGGCCCGATCAACCTGATGAGCCTGGGCATCGGCGCCATCATCGGCGCCGGCATCTTCGTGCTGACCGGCCAGGTGGCTTCGGCCAACGCCGGCCCGGCGATCATGCTCAGCTTCATCGTGGCCGGCATCGCCTGCGGCCTGGCGGGCCTGTGTTACGCGGAACTCGCCTCGACCATGCCGGTTTCCGGCTCGGCCTACACCTACGCCTACGGCACCCTGGGCGAGGTCTTCGCCTGGATCATGGGCTGGCTGCTGGTGCTGGAATACGGCGTCGCCGCCTCGACCGTGGCCGTCGGCTGGTCCGGCTACGTCGTCTCGATCCTGTCGGACTTCGGCATAAGTCAGCAGATATTCCCGGTCATACAGTACGCTGGCGGCGAAGGGCCCCAGTGGGCGACCCCCCTGGTCCAACTGGTGCAGGACGCCGGCGCCACCTCCTTCCCCATGACCGGCACCTTCAACCTGGTCGCGGCCATCGGCATCGCCGCCGTCTGCGGCCTGCTGGTGCTGGGCGTGTCGGAATCGGCGAACATCAACAACATCATCGTGGTCATCAAGATCATCGTGCTGCTGACGTTCATCGCGGTGGGCGTGAGCTACATCAACCCGGCCAACTGGCAGCCCTTCATCCCGCCGGCGAAGGCGCGGGCCGGTTCGGCGTCGACGGCATCTTCCGCGGCGCGGCGATCATCTTCTTCGCCTTCTACGGCTTCGAGGCCGTCTCGACCGCCGCGGCCGAGGCCAAAGAACCCGTCCGAAGGACGTGCCGATCGGCATCCTGGGCGCCCTGTTCGTCTGCACCCTGATCTACATGGCCGTGGCCGCCGTCATGACCGGCGTGGTCCCCTACCTGGAGCTGGCGTCGCCGGCCCCGATCGCGGTGGCCATCGACCGCATGGGCCTGGAATGGGCCAACCTGCCGATCACCCTGTCGGACGGAAAGCCGCTGAACGCGATCAGCTTCCTGATCAAGATCGGCGCGATCACCGGCCTGTCGTCGGTGATGCTGGTGCTGTGCTACGGCCAGACCCGGATCTTCTACACCATGGCCCGCGACGGCCTGCTGCCGAAGGCCTTCTCGGTCGTGCACCCCAAGTTCCGCACGCCCTGGATCGGCACCATCGTCTTGGGGATCCTGATCGCGATCGCGGCGGCCTTCCTGCCGATCTCGATCCTGGGCGACCTGGTGTCGCTGGGCACCGCCACGGCCTTCTCGATCGTCTGCCTCAGCGTGATCTACCTGCGCGTCAAGCACCCAGAGATGGAGCGCCCGTTCCGCGTCCCCGGCGGCGTGGTCACCGCCGCCCTGGGCATCCTGGCCTGCCTGTTCCTGGCCTACAACAACCTGAAGCCGATGATTCAGCACGCGCTGGACGACAACCCCCTGCCGCTGATGCTGCTGGGCGGCTACGCGGCCATCGGAGCGGTGATCTACATCGCCTACGGCTTCTGGCACTCGAAGCTGGCCAAGGGGATCGACGTCGTCGAGGACGCCGCCCTGGAAGGCCCGGTGGAAGCCATGGCCAAGGGCGTGGACAACACCAAGGATTGATCTCCGGACCAGTTCGAAAAGACGAAGGCCCGGGAGCGATCCCGGGCCTTTTTCGTAGCCGCCGGCTATTCGAACGAGGCTTGGCGAGCGGCGCGGACCACGAAGACGCCGTTCGCCTGCATGAACCGGGGCGGCACGTCCTCCAGCGGCGTCACGTCGGTGCGCGACACGTACTCGCCCCGGCCGTCGTACCAGAGCCCTTCCGGAGGCGTCGGCGTCCGCAGGGACTTCCAGACGATGATCACCGGTCCGAAGTCACCAGTCTGCAGTCTGGCCATGAACGCGGGAGCGAGTTCCGCGCCGTACTGGACGTTGATGACGTCGCCCGAGCGCGCGAACCGAAGGACGCCGCCCTCGCCGAGAGCGACGGGCCTGGGATCGGGCACGCCAAGGTTGGCGCTGCTGCGCGCACGATCATGCCGGACCAGTTCGATATCCAGCTCGTCGCGATATCGGATGCGGACCGAACGACATCCCGTGCGCTCGGCGTCCGTCATGATCGTTTCGATCCACCGGGCGGTCACTTCGCGGTTCTTCTCGGCCAGCCAATCGACGACATGGTCGACGGGGGTCTCGGGCCGGGTCGAAAGAGCCTTCAACTTCGCGAGGACGCCGTGACCGCCGAACACCAGCGCGACGGCCATGCTCAGCAGCCCGGCCGTGTCGGCCACCGTGCCGAGCGTTTCGCGCCAGTCGGTTCCGTCCCTGGTCGCGACCGCGACCTGAATGACCTCGAAATGGGCGGGCAGCAGCTCGAAGGTGAGCGGCAGAATGATCGATCCGCGGCGTATCGGAGCGGCGATGACCGCCCGGGCGGTCATGTCGTTCAGGTCTTCGGTGGCGCCCTCTCGTCGCTCGGTCCCGGCGAGCACCGTCACCACGGCGTCCCTGAGCACCGCTTCCAGCGCCGTGACCAGACGGTTCACCGGTTCCCAAGGCGCCCGGTCCGGTTCGTCAAACAGGATTTCAACTACGTCGTTGCTCGCCAAGCCGCCGCTCCCTCGCCAACCGCAGGTAGGCGAACCGGATCGCCGACGTCAACGCGTGACAGGCCAGCGCCCCGCCCGCGGATTGCCTTCGTCCCGATTCCGGCTAGAAGGCCCATCGAACCTATGCGGATGTGGCGGAACTGGTAGACGCACTGGATTTAGGTTCCAGCGCCGCGAGGCGTGGAGGTTCGAGTCCTCTCATCCGCACCATGGGTCTTGAGAGCGGTTAATCCGCCTCGCTCTCCGCCCTGAAAATCGTGCCCGTCAAGGCTGCTGATCTCGGCTGCAAGCAGCGCGGCTGGACGCGGCCAAGTCAAACCGGATCACCGGCGAGAGGGCCAATCACCTGATATCCGTCCCCGGAAGGCTCCATTTTGAAACCGACCGAGTTCTCCCTTAGCCGTTCGTCCACATAGGTGACGGATACGCTGAAAGGCGTCGGCGGCCCCACGACTGTGCGCCCGAAAGGCATTCGTTTGCCGGACGAGCAGATATCTTCGCTCACGGCCGGCCGCGCGCCATCGACACGCAGCCGCAGCTTCGTGCATGGCTTCCCGTGATTCACAAGCTCAAAGGCGTGTCGGAAACTTCCGTCCGATTTTGCTGTACGGCGCCAGTACTCCAGAGAGAACTTCGGTTGGGCGTTCCGGGCCGTCTCAAGGCGCTCCTGCTCAAGCCTCTGGTTCTCGAACAAGAGCTGATCTCGGGTAACGCTTACGAGCTCGCGCTGTTGCTCCACTGAGTTCCGAAGCTCTTCCCCCTGGAGCCACAGCGCCTCTCCGCTATGACGGAGCTCCTTTCCTTGCTGGAAAAAGCCAAGAACGAGCCACAAAAACGCAAGCGGGGCGAAGGCGCCCGCAAAGAAATCGCCCATCTCGTTCGGCTTGAGCGCTGCGAACTCGCTGGCCGCACCTAGCGCATAGGCGCCAAGCACCGCCATCCAGGCGACTGTAAGGACGAGTCCCGCGACGTTGAGCGTATTGCTTGCCTTCGGCGCCTGTCTGCCGTCTGGCGCGGCGGCTGGGTCGGCTGAATTCATCCTATGCCTCCGACTCCATCGGTGATGCCGACCTCCAGTTCTGAGGAAGCCAACCGAGCGTCTGGATATGTCCAAGCGATTCTATGCGGCTTGTCCAAGGGACGGTCAGGTCGCGACTTCGTTCCCCCGCAGACAGAGAGCACTCCAACGAGTAAATGTTCTTGCTTTGTTCGCAAGCTCGGTTACCTTCTCCTCATGGCCGAGGCATCAAGGGGACGGGGCGCGCGATCGAACGCGACGGGGCGCTACGAACCCGAGACGGTCCAGGCCTTCGACGACGGCTGGGAGGATACGGACGCCGAGGTCGCGCCGCTGCGCACGACGCTGACGCCCGAGCACGCCCGGACCATCATCGCGAAGAACACCAGTCCGGACGTCGGTTTCGACCGGTCCATCAATCCCTACAAGGGTTGCGAACATGGCTGCATCTACTGCTACGCCCGTCCGTCCCATGCCTACATGGGCCTATCCCCGGGCCTGGATTTCGAGAGCCGGCTCTTCTTCAAGCCCGAGGCCGCGCGTCTGCTGGAGCAGGAGCTCTGCAAGCCCCGGTATGTCTGCAAGCACATCCACATAGGCGGCAACACCGACCCCTATCAGCCGGTGGAGCGGGACCTGAAGTCCACGCGATCGGTGCTGGAGGTGCTGCAGCGCTTCCGCCACCCGTTCAGCATCATCACCAAGTCGGTGCTAATCGCCCGCGACGCGGACATCCTGGGCGCCATGGGGCGCGAGGGGCTGGCCGCCGCCCTGGTGTCGATCACCACCCTGGACCGGGGCCTGGCGCGGGCGATGGAGCCACGCGCCTCCACCCCCGCCAAGCGGCTGGAGGCGGTGGCCCGGCTGGCCGACGCCGGCGTCCGGTCGGGGTGGGCTTCGCTCCGGTGATCCCCGGCCTGAACGACCACGAACTCGAAGCGGTGCTGGAGGCGGCGGCCAAGGCGGGGGCGACCTGGTCGATGTATGTGACCCTGCGTCTGCCGCTGGAGATCAAGGACCTGTTCCGCGAGTGGCTGGCCGACGCCCGGCCCGAACGGGCGGCGCGCGTCATGTCCCTGGTGCGCCAGACCCGCGGCGGCCGCGACTACGACCCCGACTGGTCTCAGCGGATGAAGGGGACCGGCCCGGTCGCCCAGCTGATCGAGACCCGCTATCGCGCGGCGGTCAAACGCTACGGCCTGGACGGCCCCCGCCCGGTGCTGGACACGACCCGCTTCCGCGTGCCGCCGGACATGAAGACGCAGCTGGACCTGTTCGACGCGGCCTGAGCCCCCCGGGCGCCGCCCTCTCCCACTAGATTCAATCGACATTCAGTCGATAGCCTTGGCCTCTCCGATCCTTGTTTTCCGTCATGGCCGGGCTTGTCCCGGCCATCCAGGATCGCGATCGGGGCCCTTGGAGGTCTCGAC
>NZ_JBNFOJ010000173.1:0-6479 GCF_057364705.1 Brevundimonas sp. CURTG3B2_SDJG | reverse complement strand
GGTCGACACCACCGGCGCCGGCGGACCAGTACGGCCGCCGGCCTGCTGCTGGGCCTGGCCCGCGGCCTGTCGCTGGAGGAGGCCGGCAAGCTGGGCTCGCTGGCCGCCGCCGAAGTCATCGCCCACTGGGGTCCGCGTCCGATGACGCCGCTGAAGGCGCTGGCGGAGCGGGCGGGGCTGACGCTGGCCTGAGTGATTGGGGTCAATCGACATTCAGTCGATGGCCTTCGCCTCTCAAATCCTTGCCTTCCGTCATGGGCGGGCTTGTCCCGGCCATCCATGATCGCGGTCGGGGCCTGGAGGTCTCGACTTCCGCCTTTCGTGTTCATGGATTCCCGGCACAGGGCCGGGAATGACGGGTTTGAATGTCGATTGACCCTACTGATTGGTGGTTAGTGGTTGATGCGATCGCCCACGAAGCTGTGCGGTCACGACCAATGAACCAGCAACCCCTGGTCACTAGCCACCAATCACTGCCCCGCTCGCCGGATCGTCACATACAGCGCCCCGTCGCCGCCGTGCCGGCGCGCGGCGGGGCGAAGCCGGAGACCACGCCGCGCAGGGCCGGCGACTGCAGCCATTCGTGCGCCGAGGCCCGGATCACGCCGGTTCCGCCGCGTCGCCCCTGGCCGTGATCACCAGCACCGCGCGATAGCCGCGCGCCTGGGCGCCCAGCAGGAAGGCGGTCAGGGCGTCCTGGGCCTGGAAACGGCCGAACCCGTGCAGGTCGATCTTCGCCTCGATCGGATCGCGTTCGCGCGATAGACGCCGTTGCCGGCGGGGCTCCAGTTCTTCAGGGGCCGAACGGCGGGGCGCGGCGTCGACGGGCGTGCGAGCCGCGGGCGCCGGGGACTTGGGCTTCACGCGAGACCGGCTCGCGGATGCGGCGCGGCCGGGCGGGTCCGGCTCGACGGCCCCGACGGCGATCCGCGGGGCCTTCTTCGGCTTGGACGGGGTGACCGAGCCCGCGACCCGCGTCCAGATTCGGCGGTCCTCGGGGCTCAGGTCGTCGCGCCGGCTCATGAAGTCCCGGGGGCGGTCCCGTCCGGATCCTCGTCCGAACCGACGTCCTGCGGGCCCGGCGCATAGCCCAGCAGGTCGCCGGGCGTGCAGTTCAGTTCGCGGCACAGGGCGTCCAGGGTGGTGAAGCGGATCGCCCGCGCCTTGCCGGTCTTCAGAATGGACAGGTTGGCCAGGGTCACGCCCACGCGGTCGGCCAGCTCGGTCAACGACATGCGCCGTTCGAGCAGGATGCGGTCGAGCTGTACGCGAATGGCCATCGGAGGAGTGCTCTAGCTCAAAGAGGTCAGATCGTTAATTCGGATTCGCGGCGCAGGCGCGCGCCTTCGCGGAACACCTGGGCCAGGACGAAGACCACCAGGATCGAAAAGGCGGGCGTCACCAGGTCGAAGGCGCTGGGCGGCTCCATCGCGCCGCGCACCAGCCGCGACACCAGGGTCTGCCCGATCCAGGCGCCCCCGGTGACGACGGCCAGGATCAGGCCGATCTGCTTCAGGCGGCTGACGTTGGCGGGCTGGAAGGGGTCGCCGATGCGCAGGGTGTGCACGATGGCGCGCAGGTGGCGCAGGATCAGGGCGAAACCGCCCAGGTAGGCGATGATGGCGCCCAGGGCGAACAGGATATAGGCCCGCGGGACGGGCACGCTGGTGCCTTCGTCGCCGGCGGTGACCGTCAGGCCCATGGGGCCCAGCGGCACGAAGGTGGTGAAGATGAAGGCGAGGATGACCGCCAGGGTGGCCAGGCTCAGAGCCCAGAAGGCGGCCCCGAGGGCGACGCCGAGCAGGCTGGTCATCGATCCCGGACCGATGCCGGGCAGCGCCGGGGTCCGGAAGGAAGGCAGGCGGATCCCGAGTGAAGTCGGATTCGGGACGCGCATGGGTCGGCCTCTCTCAGGCCGGACGTCGGGGCGCGATCGCCGCGCGGGGTCCGGCGAACCCACGCGCGGTCTTATTCTTCGCGATTGTCATGCCGATCGTCAAAGCTCCCGAGGCCGGAGCCGATCACAGGAACTGGGCCAGGGTGGCGACCAGTGCGGTCGGCATGGCGGCCAGCAGGAAGGCGTTCAGCACGCCATGGCCGACCTTTTCCATGAAGTAGGAAGCGCTCATCGTGTTCATTGTCGTTCTCCGTCGGTCCTGAGTGAGGGGATTTTGACCCTCTTTTTTGTTCCGCTGGGTTGATCCTTCCCTTTTGGGGCCGAACCGAAGAACGTCGCGGCGTCCGTTCTTGAGATAATAGATAGGACGTGCGCCCCCAGAAGTCATGTTACATATCGTTTAACGATATTAAACTTCCGCAATGAACCTGGGCGCGGCGGGAACGTCCGCAAATCGTCAACAAAATCAGTCGGATGAGGCGGCAGGGATCGCAGCCGGACACGCGGACGCGGACGCGGGGCGGCGCGCCGCGACGCGCAGATTACGGGACCGTCATCGCCGCGGCCTGAATCGCTCCAAAGTCGGAAGGTTCGGCGCGCAGGCGGCAGAGATCGCTGAGAAGGGACGAAGAGGAGGCTGGAAGACGATTGGGCGTCCGAAAGCGGGCCTGAGGGCGCGGCGCAGATCGGTGCATCGTCAAGTCCGGCCTGGCCGGGCGGAGCCCCGACGCCTAGGTCGGAACTCGGGCGGTCTTCGATCCGGACGGGGCGAGATCGCCGCGCGGGGTCCGGGGGACCCTCACGCGGTCTTGATCGTCGCTATGGTCATGCGGATCATCTAGCTCCGGTAAGCCGGGAAGGGGATTACAGAGCTTGGATCAGCGTGGCGATCATGGCGGTCGGCAGGGCGGCCAGCAGGAAGGCGTTCAGCAGGCCGTGGCCGACTTTTTCGATGAAGTAGGAAGCGTTCATGGTGTTCATTGTCGTTCTCCGTCAGTCCTGAGAGAGGGGTTGTTTTCACCCCCATATTTTGTTCCGCTGGGTCGATCTTGCCCTTGAGAGGCCTGACCGGAGAACGTTGCGGCGTCCGTTCTTGAGATAATAGATAGGGCGTGCCCGCCCGGAAGTCATGTTACATATCGTTTAACGATATTAAACTTAGGCAATGAAATGTTTCAGCGCCGCGCGAGGACAGAATGTTGAAATTGATCAAGGGGATGCGGCTTGTCGCGGCGACCCACAATCCCGGCAAGGCGCGCGAAATCGAAGCGCTCCTGGACGGACATTACGAGGTGGTCACCGCGGGGTCGCTGAATCTGCCCGAGCCGGACGAGACCGAGAGCACCTTCGTCGGCAACGCCCTGCTCAAGGCCCGACATGCCGCGGATCTGTCGGGCGAGGTCTCCTTGGCCGATGATTCCGGCCTGTCGGTCGCGGCGCTGGACGGAGCGCCGGGCATCTTCTCCGCCCGATGGGCCGGGCCCGACAAGGATTTCACCTTCGCCATGAAACGGGTGGAGGACCGGCTGGAGGAGATCCGCTCCGACGACCGCCGCGCCTGGTTCACCTCGGCCCTGGCCGTCGCCTGGCCGAACGGCCCCGCCGTGGTGGTCGAGGGACGGGTCGACGGCCTGCTGACCTTCCCCCCGCGCGGCGAGCGCGGCTTCGGCTACGATCCGATCTTCATCCCCGAGGGCCAGACCCAGACCTTCGGCGAGCTGGATCCCGCGCTGAAGGATTCGCTCAGCCACCGCGCCCTGGCCTTCGCCAAGCTCAAGACCGCGCTGATGGACTGAAGACTCTCCCTCCCCTTAGGGGAGGGTGGTCGCGTAGCGACCGGGCGGGGGCGCCGTATCATCGCGCAAGATCCTAGCCGCTCCCACCCTGTCGTCGCTTCGCGCCGACATCCCTCCCTCAAGCGGGAGGGAGAAATGGTTTAAGCCTTTCCGATGATCCCCGACCCCGGCGACGACGTCGCCCTCTATGTCCATTGGCCGTACTGCGCCCGCATCTGCCCGTACTGCGACTTCAACGTGGTGCGGGATCGCGGTCGCGTGGACGAACAGGCCGCGTTGGTCGGGGCGATCCTGGCCGACCTGGACGCCCAGGCCGCCCTGACCGGCCCGCGCCGGCTGGCCTCCATCTTCTTCGGCGGCGGCACGCCCTCGCTGATGGACCCCGAGGCCGTCGCCCGAATCATCGCCCGCGCCCGCGCCCGGTTCGAACCGCGGGGCGATATCGAGGTCACGCTCGAGGCCAATCCCACCGACGCCGAGGCCGAGCGGTTCGACGCCCTGGCGCAGGCGGGCGTCAACCGGCTGTCGATGGGGGTCCAGGCGCTGGACGACGCGTCGCTGTCCCTGCTGGGTCGCAATCATTCCGCCGACGAGGCCCGCCGCGCCGCCGTCGTCGCCGCCCGCGCCTTCCCCCGCCTGTCCATCGACCTGATCTACGCCCGCCCCGGCCAGACCGTCGAAAGCTGGCGGGCCGAGCTGACCGAAGCGCTCGACCTCGGCTTCGAGCACGTCTCGCCCTATCAGCTGACCATCGAGCCCGCGACCGCCTTCGGCCGCGCCTTCGCCCGGGGTACGCTGGTCCCGCCCGACGAGGACCTTTCGGCCGCCCTGTACGAAACCACCCAGGCCGTGCTCGAGGCGGCGGGCTTCGACGCCTACGAGGTCTCCAACCATGCGCGCGGCGTGGCCGCCCGGTCGGCCCACAACCTCCATGTCTGGCGCGGCGGCGACTATCTGGGCCTGGGCCCCGGCGCCCACGGCCGCCTGGCCCTGGACGGGGTGCGGACGGCGACCGTCGCGCACCGGGGGATCGGCGATTACATCTCGGGCGTCGCCCGCGGGACGCCCTGGAGCGAGCGCGGAGAGCAGGATGCGCGCGAAGCCGCCGAAGAAAAGGTCTTGCTGGGATTGCGGACCGTCGAGGGCGTCCCGGTGGCGCTGTTCGATCACCTCGGCCTGACGCCGAGCGATCCGCCGTTGGCGTCCCTCGTCGACGATGGTTTCCTGGAGCTGGCGGCGAGCCGGATCCGGGCCACGCCCGCCGGACGCCCCGTGCTGGACGGCGTCCTGCGGGCGCTGCTGACCTGAAATCAGACCGAGGCGGCCGCTTCCGCGATCAGATCGGACACCTCGACCGGACGGGACGCCAGGGAGGCGTGGCCGGCGTCCAGGGTGATGATCTTGCGCGGGTTCATCCGCGCCGACATCCAGTCCTGGTTGGCGGGCGCGATCATCCGGTCCTGGCTGGAGATCTGGTACCAGGTCGGCTTGGCCTTCCACGCCGGGGCCGTGATCGTGTCGCCGAAGGTCCCGGCCAGCGGCGCCTTCTGGGTCACGGCCATGACCAGTCCCTCCTCGGGGGTCAGGTCCTGGCAGAAGCTCTCGTGGAACTTGTCCGGCTGAATCCAGAGGTAGCCGTCGCTGTCGGGCGCGAGGTTGGCCGCGGCGGCGGGAGGGTTCTTCTGGGTGATGCCGCCGGGGCTTTCGCCGGCGTCCGGCGCGAAGGCCGCGATATAGACCAGGCCCGCCACATTGGGCATGTCGCCCATCTCCGACAGCACCGCGCCGCCGTAGGAATGGCCGACGACGATGACCGGCCCTTCCTGCTGGGCCACCATCTTGCGCGCGCGCTCGGCGTCGTCGGCCAGCGAGGTCAGCGGCAGCTCGACCGCGTGCAGGGAGGTCAAGCCGCGCCGGTGAAGCTCCGGAATGACCTTGGCCCAGTGGGCGCGCCGCCCCAGAAGCCATGGACCAGCACGATCGTTGGGGATTGCGGCATCCGAACCTCTCCTTCGCGATGAAGACTGTGAGCCCGATCCCACGACCGACTACAGACGGCGCCGAAGCCCGCCCAATCATAAAAACGTGGGTTTCCAGCGCCCCGGGGGACGCCCTCTTCGCCCGTGCGCCCCGGAAACGGTTGAGCCGGGCCGAACGGGCTGGCACGGTCGCGCCGATGCCCGATCCCGCCCTTTTCCCGCCGACCGCCCCGCCGCCGCGCCCCGTGGCGCCGGGCCTGTATCTGGTGGCGACGCCGATCGGGAATCTGCGCGACATGACCTTGAGGGCGCTCGACGTCCTGGCCGCCGCCGACCTGGTCCTAGCCGAGGACACGCGCGTCACCGCCAAGCTGCTGTCGGCCTATGGGCTGAAGGCCCGGCTGGAGCGCTGCGACGACCACGCCTCGGCCCGCGCCGCCGAACTGGCGGTCGAACGCCTGAAGGAGGGCGGCGTCGTCGCCCTGGTCTCGGACGCCGGCACGCCCATGGTCTCGGACCCGGGGTTCGTCGTGGCTCGCGCCGCCATCGCCGAGGGCTTGCCCGTCCATCCCGTGCCCGGCGCTTCCAGCCTTCTGGCTGCGCTCTGCATCGCCGGCCTGCCCGCCGACCGCGTCCTGTTCGCCGGCTTTCCGCCTCCCAAGTCCGGCGCGCGCCGCGCCGTGCTCGAGGCGCTTCGCACCGGCCGCCAGACCCTGGTCTTCTTCGAAAGCGGCCCCCGCCTGGCCGACAGCCTGGCGGACATGGCCGCCGTGCTCGGGCCCGCCCCGCCGCCGCGCGCGCGAGCTG
>NZ_JBNFOJ010000172.1:0-6494 GCF_057364705.1 Brevundimonas sp. CURTG3B2_SDJG | reverse complement strand
ATCGCCGCGCGCGCCAGACGGCGGGGCGCGGACGGCGGGGCAGGGCCTGGGAGAGCGATACGGGCAATCTGTTCGCGACCCTGCTGACCACGACACGCAAGCCGCCGGCCGAGGCGGCGCAGGTGACGTTCATCGCCGCCCTGGCGGTCGCCGACCTGCTGGACGGCTGGGCGCCGTCGTCGCTCGTGACGATCAAATGGCCCAACGACGTGATGCTGGCGGGCCAGAAGAGCTCGGGCATCCTGGTCGAGTCCGGCGCGCACGCCGCCGGCGGCCTGTGGCTGGCGGTCGGAATCGGGGTGAACCTGGCCCATGCGCCCGAGGGGACCGAGCGGCCGGCGACGGCCCTGGTTCACCACCTGGCGGCCGAACACGCCGCGCCGCCGGGCGTCGATCTCGCCGCTCGCAGGCTCGCCGAGACGTTCGGCGTCTGGATGGAGCGCTGGGAGACGCTGGGCTTCCAGCCGATCCTGGACGCCTGGGCGGCGAGGGCCCAAGGGCTGGACGGCCCGGCCGTCGCCCGGCTGGGTCACGAGACGGTGGAAGGGCGCGCCGAGGGCGTCGCGCCGGACGGCGCGCTGAGGCTGAGATTGGCCGACGGCTCGCTGCGCCTTATCTCGGCGGGGGACGTATTCTTCGGCCCCGATCTACAAGGGAGCGCCGCGTGATGCTGCTGGCGATCGAGCAAGGCAACACCAACACGCTGTTCGCGGTGCACGACGGGACGGACTGGATCGCCCAATGGCGCACCGCGACCGACGCCCAGCGCACGGCGGACGAATACGCCGTCTGGCTGACCCAGCTGCTGTCCATGCGCGGGCTGAAGCTGGCCGAGCTGGCCGGTTGTATCATCTCCAGCGTGGTGCCGCAGTCGATCTTCAACCTAAGGAACCTGTCGCGGCGGTACCTGAACGTCGAGCCGCTGGTGATCGGCGACAACGTCGACCTGGGCATTCCGGTGCGGATACTGAAGCCCAGCGAGGCGGGCGCCGACCGGCTGGTCAACGCCATTGGGGCGCACCTGGCCTATCCGGGCGACCTGATCGTCATCGACAGCGGCACGGCGACCACCTTCGACATCGTGGCCGCCGACGGGGCGTTCGAAGGCGGGGTGATCGCGCCGGGCGTGAACCTCAGCCTGCAGGCCCTGCACGAGGCCGCCGCCATGCTGCCGCGCATCGCCATCGCTAGGCCGGACAAGGTGATCGGCAAGGACACGGTCTCGAGCATGCAGTCCGGCGTGTTCTGGGGCTACATCGCCCTGATCGAGGGGCTGGTGGAGCGCATCAAGGCCGAGTGGGGCAAGCCCATGACCGTCATCGGAACCGGCGGCGTGGTGTCGCTTTTCGAAGGCGCGACCGACAGCATCGACCGGTTCGATCCGGACCTGACCATCCGCGGCCTGCTCGAAATCTGGCGGCGGAACACCCATCTGAAGGCGTAATGACCAAAGAAAAATCGAACGAACTCGTCTTCCTGCCGCTGGGCGGGTCCAACGAGATCGGCATGAACCTGAACGCCTACGGCTACGGCCCGGCGGACGACCGCGAGTGGATCGTGGTGGATGTCGGCGTCACCTTCGGCGATCCCTCGACCCCGGGCGTGGACGTGATCGTCCCGGACCCGGCCTATCTCGAGGGCGAGAACATCCGCGGCATCGTGCTGACGCACGCGCACGAGGACCATATCGGGGCCCTGGGCTGGCTGTGGCCGCGTCTGAAGGCGCCGCTGTACGCCACGCCGTTCACCGCCTTTCTGATCCGCGAGAAGCTGCGCGACGCCGGCCTGCTGGATCGGGTGACGCTGCATGAGGTGCCGCTGGGCGGGACGATCGACCTGGGGCCGTTCCAGATCGAGATGGTGACCATCACCCACTCCATCGCCGAGCCGAACGGCCTGGCGATCAAGACGCCGCTGGGCACGGTGCTGCACACCGGCGACTGGAAGATCGACAACGATCCGGTCGTGGGCGAGCGCACCGACGTTGAGACCATCCGCCGCCTGGGCGACGAGGGCGTGCTGGCGATGGTGTGCGATTCCACCAACGTCTTCCAGGAAGGTGTCGCCGGCTCGGAAGGCGAGGTGAAGGTGGCGCTGGCCGAGCTGATCTCGGGCCTGAAGGGTCGGGTCGCCGTCGGCTGCTTCGCCTCGAACGTCGCCCGGATGGACAGCGTCATCCGCGCCGCCGAGGCCGCCGGGCGCCGCGTCGTCCTGGCCGGTCGCTCGATGCACCGGATCACCGCGGCGGCCAAGTCGGTGGGCATGCTCAGCGACATCCAGCCCTTCCTGTCGGAGGAGCAGGCGCGCGGCTGGCCGGCGGACGAGATCCTGTATCTGTGCACCGGCAGCCAGGGCGAAAGCCGCGCGGCGCTGTCGCGGGTCGCCGAGGGCAATCATCCCTTCATCAAGCTGGGGCCGGGGGATCACTGCATCTTCTCGTCGCGGGTCATCCCGGGCAACGAGCTGGCCATCGGCCGGCTGCAGGACACGCTGTCCGAGCGCGGGGTGCGCATCTACACCGACCGCGACCATCCGGGCATCCACGTCTCGGGCCATCCGTGCCGTGACGAGCTGCGCGAGATGTATCAGTGGGCCCGGCCGAAGATCGCCATCCCGACCCATGGCATGCGCCGGCACCTGGCCGAGCACGCGCTGCTGGCCAAGGACATGCAGGTTCCCGAGACGGTCACTCCGCGCAACGGCGACCTGGTGCTGCTGGCGCCCGGCCCGGCGCGGATCATCGACGAGGTGCCCTCGGGTCGCCTGTTCGTCGATGGCGGCATGCTGGTGGAGGAGGCGGGCGAGGCGCTGCGCGAGCGGCGGCACGCCGCCTCGAACGGCGTGCTGATCGTCAGCTTCGCCATGGATCGGCGCGGCAAGATCGTCTCGGACATCGACGTGCGCGGCCTAGGCCTGCCGGGCGACGAGGACAGCCCGCTGGGCGAAATCCTGGACGACCTGGCCGAACGGGTGGAGCAGGTGGTGCGCGGGCTGAAGGGCGAGGCGCTGGAGGACGAGATGGTCGTCGAACAGGCGGTCGCCCGGGCGCTGAAGAAGGCCAGCCAGGGCATCTGGGATCGCCGGCCGATCGTCGAGACGATCATTTTGAGGCTGTAGTTCACCTCCGCCGTCATTCCGGGGCGCCCGCGAGGGCGAACCCGGAACCCAGGGGATCGCCGCGGGACTCGGACGCGCTGTGACAGGGGGAGCGCGGTCCTGGGTTCCGGGTTCTTCGCTGCGCGAAGCCCCGGAATGACGGACGGTTTAGGTTTGAACCGGCTCGGCCGCTCCGTATAAGGAGCCGAATCCCCCGCCCAAGGTCCCTCCATGCCCGACGTTCCGTCCGAGTTCCGCTACAAGCGCGTCCTGCTCAAGGTCTCGGGCGAGGTGCTGATGGGCGACCAGGGCTACGGCATCGACATGAAGACCGTGGCCGAGGTGGCCGCCGCCGTCGCCGACGTGGCGCGCGAGGGCGTGGAGATCTGCCTGGTCATCGGCGGCGGGAACATCTTCCGCGGGCTGTCCAAGGCGGCCGGCGACATGGACCGCGCCTCGGCCGACTACATGGGCATGCTGGCGACCGTGATGAACGCCCTGGCCATGCAGGCGGCGCTGGAGAAGATCGGGGTCCAGACCCGCGTGCAGAGCGCCCTGGTGATGAACGCCGTGGCCGAGCCCTATGTGCGCAGGCGCGCCCTGCGTCATCTGGAGAAGGGCCGTGTGGTCATCTTCGCCGCCGGGGTGGGCGCGCCCTTCTTCACGACCGACTCGGGCGCCGCGCTCCGGGCCGCCGAAATGGGCTGCGACGCCCTGCTGAAGGGCACCAGCGTGGACGGCGTCTACACCGCCGATCCCAAGAAGGATCCGACCGCGACGCGGTACGACGTGCTCAGCTATCACGACGTCCTGGCCAAGGACCTGAAGGTGATGGACGCCTCGGCCGTCGCGCTGATGCGTGACTCCGGCATTCCGATCGTGGTGTTCTCGATCCGCGAAGACGGATCGTTCCGCCGGACCCTGAGGGGGGAGGGCGCGTTCACCGTGATCAACTCGGACGGCAAGGCCGCCTGACAACCGCATAAGAAGACGAGAGAAACGACCATGGCCAAGCCTGATCTGAACACCTACCGCAGCCGCATGGACAAGGCCGTGGGCGCTCTGAAGGAGGAGTTCAACGGCCTCAGGACCGGGCGCGCCAACGCCGGCCTGCTGGATCCGGTCCAGGTCGAGGCCTACGGCTCGACCTCGCCGCTGAACGCGGTCGCCGCGATCAGCGTGCCGGAGCCGCGGATGATCTCGGTCAACGTCTGGGACAAGGGGATGGTGGTCAGCGTCGAGAAGGCCATCCGGGCCGCCGGCCTGGGCCTTAACCCGATCGTGGACGGCCAGACCTTGCGCATCCCGATCCCGCCCCTGACCGAAGAGCGCCGCAAGGACCTTGCCAAGCTGGCCGGCAAGTACGCCGAGCAGCAGAAGATCGCCGTCCGCAACGTCCGCCGCGACGCCAACGACGACCTGAAGAAGGCCGAGAAGGCGGCCGAGATCAGCCAGGACGAACAGAAGAAGATGGAAGCCGAGGTCCAGAAGGACACCGACGCGGCCATCAAGCGCATCGACGAGGCCTTGAAAGCCAAGGAAGTCGAGATCATGCAGGTCTGACGGCGCGTTCTGCCGTAGGATCGCCGCGTATGTCCGCCGAAACTTCCAGACCCGAGCCCGACGGGCCGCTCCATGTCGCCATCATCATGGACGGCAACGGGCGCTGGGCCGCCGCGCGCGGCCTGCCTCGGGCCGTGGGGCACCGAGAGGGCGTTCAGGCGCTGAAGCGGACCATTGAGGCCGCCCCGAAAGCAGGCGTGGGCTGTCTGACGGTGTTCGGCTTCTCGACCGAGAACTGGAACCGGTCGACGGAAGAGGTCTCGGACCTGATGGGCCTGGTCCGCAGCTATGTCGCCAGCGACCTGAAGCGACTGGAGAAGGCCGGCGTCCGGCTGCGCGTCCTGGGCCGCCGCGAGGGTCTGCCGAAGGACATCGCCGAGATCGCCGACCGCGCGGAAGCCCAGACGGGCCACAACTCCAAATTCCTGCTGCAGGTCGCGTTCAACTACGGCGGCCGGGCCGACATCGTCGACGCGGCGCGGCGCTACGTGGATCGGGTGCGGGCCGGCGAGGCGGTCGAGCCGCTGGACGAAGCCGCCCTGGGCGCGGGCCTGTCCACCGCCGGCGGGCCGCCCGTCGACGTGATCGTGCGCACCTCGGGCGAATACCGGCTGTCGAACTTCCTCCTGTGGGAGGCCGCCTACGCCGAACTGATCTATCAGGACATTCTGTGGCCCGACTACGGCCCCGACGCCCTGGCGGACGTGGTGGCCCAGTACCGGCGCCGGGATCGCCGCTTCGGAGGTCGCCCGACAGCGGCTCTCGCCGACCAGGCGGCCGTCTGATGGCGCTGAAGATCAGGGAGATGGGGCCGCGCGCGCTGTCGGCCCTGATTCTGGCGCCCGCCGCCGTCTTCGCCACCTGGCTGGGCGGCCCCTGGATATTGGGCGTGATGGTGATCGCCAGCGTCCTTCTGGCGATGGAATGGGCCCGGATGAGCGCGCGCGAGGCCTGGCGGCCGGTCGCGGTCGCCGTCGGGGCCGCCTGGTGACCGCGGTGATCCTGGTGCAGGGGGCGGGCTTGTCGCCGGCCCTGCTGATGCTGGTTTTCGGCGGCGCGGCCGCGGGCCTCTTCGTGAAGCTCAGGGGGCAGTCCGGGATCGACGCCGCCTATGGCGTTCTCTACATCGGCTGGCCCGCCATCCTGATGGTCTGGTTGCGCGACGGGACCAGCGCCGTCGGCTTCTACTGGGTGACCCTGGCCTTCGTGGTCTCCTGGTCGGCCGACGTGGCCGCCTTCCTGGTCGGCAGCGCCGTGGGCGGGCCCAAGCTGTGGCCCCGCTACTCGCCCAACAAGACCTGGGCCGGCTTCATCGGCGGCCTGGCGGCCGGCACCCTGGCGGGGGTGGTGATGAGCGCCCTGCCCGAGGCAGGCGCGCCGGACCTCGTGTGGAGCGCGCTCCTGGGCTTCGTCGGCGCCCTGGCGACCATGGCTGGCGACCTGTGGGAATCCGCGCTGAAGCGGCGCTTCGGGGTCAAGGACGCCGGAACCCTCATTCCGGGTCATGGCGGCCTGCTGGATCGGGTCGACGGGCTGATGTTCTGCATCGTCGCCATCGCGGTCGGCCGGGTGGTCGTGATGAATTTCGGAGGCGGGTCGTGATCCGGCGGCGAGTGACCGTCCTGGGATCGACCGGCTCGGTGGGCTGTTCGACCCTGGACCTGATGGCGCAGGCCGAGGCGGGCGGGGCGGGGGTCTTCGAGGTCGAGGCCCTGACCGGCGGCGCCAACATCGCCCGGCTGGCCGAACAGGCGCGACGGTGGAGGCCTCGCCTGGCCGTGACCGCCATCCCGCGCGCCTGGACGAGCTGCGCGACGCCCTGGCCGGGACCGGGG
>NZ_JBNFOJ010000171.1:0-6670 GCF_057364705.1 Brevundimonas sp. CURTG3B2_SDJG | reverse complement strand
GTCGCGGCCCATCAACGCCGTGGGCGCGGTCGGCGAAGCGGTTGCGCGGCCGGTTGTCGTCGACGATCAGCACCCCGCCGGCGCGCCCGCGCCAGCTGCATCGCCGCGTTCAGGCCCGCGTACGAGCCGCCGATGATCACCGCGTCATGCGTCATGTCGGGGTCCATTCGATCCTCCTGGATGGGTTTCGCGCATGCGGCCGGCGAAGTCCTGGGCCAGATCGGCCAGGGTGACGTCCGCCAGACGCGCCTCGATCAGGGCCCGGGCCTCGGCGTAGGCGCCGGCCAGGGCCTGGTTCACCGACATCTCGACCTGGCAGCCGGGGCTTTCCGTCTCGGGAGCCTCGGGGACCAGGCCGGGTTCGCCGATGGCCTCGTGCACCTGCCGAAGGGTGACGGCCTCCAGCGGACGAGCCAGCCGCCAGCCGCCGCCGTGGCCCTTCTCGGAGCTGACGAAGCCGGCTTTCCGCAGGCCCGCCATCGTCCGCCGCACCACGACCGGGTTAGTGCGCAGACAGGTCGCGAGTTCGTCGGACGTCATGCGCCCGCCGCGTTCGGCCATGTGCAGAAGAGCGTGGAGAACGCCCGAGAGCCTGGAGTCCCTTTTCATGTAACTTCAATTGTTACGTGATGGGCCGAGCGTCAAGGCGCCCGGGGAATTCTTTTTCGGTCAGGCTTCCGGTGCGACGGCGACGTCTTCGAGCAGGGCGACGAAGCGGCGCACGGCCTCGTCGGCCAGCTCGGGGTGATAGCGCATCGGCCTGGCCGCGCCGGGCTCGTCGAAGGCGTGGGTGCCCTCGGCGATCCAGGTCTCGATGTCGGCGCCGCAGTCGCGGACCATGGCGTGGACGCTCTGGGCGTTGCGCACCGTGGTCAGGTGATCGGTCCGCGAGATCACCGCCAGCGTGCGCGGGCAATGCCTCCACGGCCGCATGCGGTTCAGGGCCGCGACGCCGATGTAGGGGTAGGCCAGGTAGGCGGCCAGGACCCCGTCCAGCGACACCGCTCCGGGGTTCGCCAGCCCCAGGGATCGGTCGCGGCGATCGGCGCTCATCGCCTCCATGATCCCCCAGCCGCCATGGCTCCAGCCGGCGAGTGCGATCTTCGACGGATCCACGTCCCGTCTGCGGGACACGCCGTCCAGGGCGGCCAGGATGTCCCCGGCGCGCTCGTCCCCGCGTAGGACCAGGCCGGTGCAGACGGTCAGAAGGGCGCGCTCGCGGCTCCAGCCGCGCGGACCGTAGGAATCGACGATGAAGGCGCGCCAGCCGGCCGCCTTCGCCGCCTCGGCGTAGCGGGGCAGGTGGTCCCTCAGCCCGCCGCAGCCGTGGAACAGCAGGGCCGCCGGGCGGGGCCGGTCGTCATCCGGGCCGATCAAGGTCACGCCGGGTTCGAGCAGGGTCCAGCGGTCGGCGAGGGTGTCCATCCGGCCAGCCTAGCCGTTATGGGTGCGCTTTCCGAGATAGACGTCGATCAGATAGCGGCCGTCCGAGCCCTGGTCGGCGAGGCGACGCTCCAGTTCGGCCAGAACCCGCGCGTCCACCGCCGCGGCCGCCGCGGGCGAACGGGCCCATCGGCGCTTGAAGCCGGCCGGAACGCCCCGGGCGAACTCCATCTCCCGGGCCCGGCGCGGATTCCCGACCGACCGGTTCTTCGGCCATTTCGATGAAGCGTTCCCATCGGCCCGGACATCATCGCGTCCAGGGTCCGGGGCATGTCGTAGTAGGCGCCTCAGCCAGCAGGACGTAGGAGTCGATCGCGGACCAGTCGACCGAACCGTCGGGCCGGCGCGGGGGCTTGTGCGCGGCGCGGCGGGCGAGGGTGGCCTTCAGGTTGAAGGCGGCGTGGACGCCGAGAAGAGCCAGGGCGGCCAGCCACGGAAGAGCGCCGGCCACGAGCACGGCCAGCGCCGCGAAGCCCGCCGCGAACCGTCTGTCGGGATCGAGCCAGCCGACGGCCAGGAAGACCGCGGCGACGACCGGAAACGGCCAGGTGCGCGGCGCCCAGTGACGGACGGCCAGGCGCCAGGTCTCGCAGCGCATGCGAAACGACAGATCCATCGCGCGGCTCTGCACGCGGCTGAGGAACAGGTTCAGGCGGTATCCCATACGGCCAAGGTTGGAAGCCGCCCCCGCTCGGGCAAGCGGCTTCCGCCCTGACGATCAGTGACGGAAGACGCGCACCCCGGTGAAGGCCATGGCCACGCCGGCCTCGTCGGCGGCGGCGATGACCTCGTCGTCGCGGATCGAACCGCCCGGCTGGATCACCGCCGTGGCCCCGGCCGCGACGGCTTCCAGCAGGCCGTCGGCGAAGGGGAAGAAGGCCTCCGAGGCGCAGGCCGACCCTTGGGCCAGCGAATGGGCCAGGCCTTTCGCCTCCCCGGCCTCGCGCGCCCGGATGGCGGCGATGCGGGCCGAATCGCGGCGGTTCATCTGGCCGGCGCCGATGCCGGCGGTCTGGCCGTCCTTGGCGTAGACGATGGCGTTGGACTTCACGTGCTTGGCCACCGTGAAGGCGAACAGCATGTCCTCGATCTCCCGCGGCGTCGGCTGGCGGCGGGTGACGATCTTCAGGTCCGAGGCGGCGATGCGGCTGCGGTCGCGCGACTGGACCAGGAAGCCGCCGGCGACCGAACGGAACACCTCGCCGGCGGCGAGCGGATCGGGCAGGCCGTCGGTCAGCAGCAGGCGCAGGTTCTTCTTGGCGGCGAAGAGGCCTTTCGCCTCCTCGTCGGCGCCGGGGGCGATGACCACCTCGGTGAAGATGTCGGTGATCAGCTTCGCGTCCGCGCCGGTCAGCGGGCGGTTGACGGCGACCACGCCGCCGAAGGCCGAGACGGCGTCGCATTCCAGGGCCCGGGCGTAGGCCTGGGTCAGGTCCGCTCCGACCGCGACGCCGCAGGGGTTGGCGTGCTTGACGATCACGCAGGCCGGGGCCTGGAACTCGGCCACCAGTTCATAGGCGGCGTCGGCGTCGGCGATGTTGTTGTAGCCCAGCTCCTTGCCCTGCAGCTGGCGGGTGTTGGCGACGCCGGGGCGGGCTTCCGAGGTGCGGTAGAAGGCGCCCGACTGATGCGGGTTCTCGCCGTAGCGCAGGGTCTGGGCCAGGGCGCCCGAGATCGACTTGCGGGCCGGGGCCTCGTCGCCGACCTGGCCGGCGAACCAGGCCGAGACGGCGGCGCGTAGGCGGCGGTGGCGGGCGAAGGCGCGGGACGGCCAGGCGCTTGCGCAGCTCCAGCGAGGTGGCGCCGTCGGCCTTCAACGCGGCCAGGACCTCGTCGACGGCGGCCTTGTCGACGCAGACGGCGACGTAGCCGTGGTTCTTGGAGGCCGAGCGGATCATGGCCGGGCCGCCGATGTCGATGTTCTCGACCGCCGTCTCGAAACCGCCGCCGGATGCCACGGTCTGTTCGAACGGATAGAGGTCGATCCAGGCGATATCGATGCCGCCGATGCCGTGCTCGGTCATCGCCTGCGCATGGCTGGGCTCGTCCCGCACGCCCAGCAGGCCGCCGTGGACCACGGGGTGCAGGGTCTTGACCCGACCGTCCATCATCTCCGGGAAGCCGGTCAGATCGGCGACGTCGCGGACCGGAAGCCCGAAGCCGGCGATGGCGGCGCGGGTGCCGCCGGTGGAGACCAGCTCGACGCCCAGGTCGTGCAGGGCGCGGGCCGCGTCCTCGAGGCCCGTCTTGTCCGACAGCGAGATCAGGGCGCGCTTCGGCGCCACGCGGTCGGGCGCGGGGGGAAATCGGGAGCGGCGGGCATGGCGGCGGTCCGTATGTCAGGAGCGGGGGAGGCGCGGGGCCTCTAGCACTGTCCGGCGGCGGATTGAACCGTGGAGGCCGGAAGAAGGTGCGAAATCGCCCGCCGCCTTATGCTCCAAGCCGCTCGAAATCCACCACGATCGGCTCGCGGCCCAGCAGTGACAGAAAGCGCCGGAACTCGCCTTGGGCCATCGCCGTCGTCGCCGTGTTGGTCAGGGGGTGGAAGTTGACGACCTCGGCGTCCCACAGGGCCTTGTCGAGGACGAAGGTCACGCGATGGTCCGGGTCGTTGATCAGGCCGAACGCCGTGACCGAGCCAGGGGTCAGGCCCAGGGTCTCGTAAAGCAGCCCCTCGTTGCCGAAGCTCAGGCGGTCCGAACCGACGGTCCTGGGGGTCTTCTTCAGGTCGATGACCGTGTCCTGACGGGCCGAGATCAGCCAGAGCTTCCCCTTCTTGTCCTTCAGGAACAGGTTCTTGGTGTGAGCGCCGGGCATGGCGGCCTTCAGTTCCAGCCCCTCCTCGACGCGGAAGACGGCCGGGTGATGGTGCGTGGTCTGGACGATCGCGTTGTCGGCCATCCAGGCCAGCAGGCGGTCGCGGTCATAGAGAGGGGCGGTCGGCTTGTCTTCGGTCATGGGGCGAAGCTAGGGAAGAGGGACCGCCTCGCCTAGCCGCCGGAGACCGCCCGTGGAACTGGAATGCTATCCGATGACGCAGACGCCGCCGGACCTGGTGCCGGGGCGGCAATCGCGCGACTGGATGGACGCCTTCGCCAGCCGGCATCCGTACCGCTGCCTGCCGCTGAACATGGCCAACACCACGGGCTGGGAAATCCTGTGCCCGGTCACCTTCACGGCCGAGTGGAACGGCGGGCCCAGTCAGGCCGACATCGTCATCACGCCCGAGCGGCCGACGCCGAACCTGACGCACATCGTCACCTCGCACTTCTCGCGCGGGGTGCTGACGATGCATCCGCAGTATCTGTTCCGCACGCCGCCGGGCTGGGGGCTGCTGGCCGGGGGCGCGCCCAACCACGTCAAGGACGGGATCCAGCCGCTGACCGGCCTGATCGAGACCGACTGGCTGCCCTTCCCCTTCACGATGAACTGGCTGTTCACGCGGCCCGGACGGGTGAAGTTCCAGAAGGGCGAGCCCTTCTGCTTCATCACCCCGATCGAGCACCGCAAGGCGGAGGGCTTCCAGCCGGTGATCCGGTCGCTGGAATCCAACCCGAACATGCACGGGCAGTTCGAGGCCTGGAACCGGGCCCGGACCGACTTCAACAAGCGGCTGGCCTCGGGCGATCCGGACGCGGCCAAGGAGGCGTGGCAGCGCTTCTACTTCAAGGGCGAGATTCCCGAGGACCTGGGCGCGGCGCCCGAAACACACGTCAACAAGCGCCGGCTGAAGTCGCCGCGGATCGGGTAGGTCAGGGGCTAGGGAATAGGTTCTAGGTTCTAGGGAGAAATCGTCCGATCCCTAGAACCTAGCCCCTAGAACCTGAAACCTACGGTCACATCGGCCGGGCGACGCGCGGGCCCAGGTTGTCGATGACCTCGCCCGCGTCGAAGGCGTTGGGGTCCTCGGTCGGCTTGCGGCCGCGGCCCATCACGATCTCGGCCGAGGCCTCGTAACGGTCGATCTCGCGCACGTCGAAATCGGGGCCGAACGGATCGCGGAAGCCCCACGGGCTCCAGTACCCTCGACGATAGTAGCGCCACGACGGACCCCAGAACGGGCTGTAGCGGTCATAGTAGAAGGGATCGCGGATGCCGCCCGAATAGCGCACGTCGCGGTCGGTCGCCCGGTTGACGGTGGCGAACCAGTCGTAGCCGTTCTCGCGGGTCAGTTCGGCGGCGCGCAGCAGCAGCGACATCTCGACCTGCTCGCGCGAGGTGACGGAGTTGCCGAAGAAGTTGACGCGGAAGCGGTCGGAATCGACGCGCTGTTCGGAATAGCCGTAGCGGCTGTCGGGACCCGCCGGACCATAGGGGGTGGCGGTGGCGCAGGCGGCGAGCGTCAGCGCGGCCGCGGCCGCCAGGAGGACGGGCTTCAGGACACGGTGTCTCATGGGAATGCTCCTTGACGCGCCACTGCGCGCCCTGACGGCTGAACGGGGCATGAACGGCGCCGGTTCCGGCCCGATCAAGCCTCTATAAACGTGAGATAATGAGCACGGCGGCGGCGAGCAACAGCAGGCCCGTCAGAAGCGCGAAGCCGCGGCGGAACCGGGGCTCGGACATGCGCCGGGCCAGCGCCGCCCCGCCCAGTCCGTAGGCGGACATGCTGAGCACGTCCATGCCGATGGTCGCGACCGCGAACAGGGCCAGCTGCGGCGCGGCGGGCCGGTTCACGTCGAGGAAGGGCGGCAGCACGGCGGTGAAGAACAGCACCGCCTTGGGGTTGGCGATCTGGACCATGAAGCCGTCGACCAGGGCGCTGCGGCCCAGCCTGACGGCGGGCTGGTCGGGATCGGCGGCGGTGCGGAAGGCTCCGCGCCAGGCCTGATAGCCCAGCCAGGCCACATAGAGGGCGCCGGCGATGGAGATCAGGCGGAAGACCTGCGGAAAGGCGATGACCAGGGCGCCCAGGCCCAGGGCCGCCGCCCCGAACCACACCAGGGTGGCGGCGTTCATCCCGACCACGCCCAGAAGGGCGCCGACCTTGCCGCGCTGGACGCCGTTGGCGACCGAGAAGATGTTGGCGGGCCCAGGGGTTATGGCCATCACCGCCATGACCCCCAGGAAGGTCGCGTAAAGATGCGGATCGACGGGAAGGGCGGCCATGCGCCCCCTCTCGGGCCGCGAGGCCTTCCGGTCAAGTCAGCCGGGGCGAAGGGTCAGGCGGGGTGCGAGGCCGGGGCGGCGGGCGTCTCGGCCTGGGCCTCGGCGGCATCCGCGGCGG
>NZ_JBNFOJ010000170.1:0-6675 GCF_057364705.1 Brevundimonas sp. CURTG3B2_SDJG | reverse complement strand
CAGCCCGGCCGAGGACAATCGCGGCCGCGATCTGCAGGCCGCGGCCCGTCGGCCGAAGCGCGATCCAGACCGCGTTCAGCGCCTGGGCGCGGCCCACAGGCCCATGGCGGCGGTCCGTTTCCGGGGCCTTGGGCGCGTTCCACACCCTTACGGCCGAAAGCGTGGTGACCGAGAACACCGCCGGCAGGATCAGGCTCAGGGGGCCGCGGGGTCGTTCGGTGATCGGCGCGTCGTCCTGGGCGAGGCGCTCCGGGCGGGGGCGGATCGTCCGCCTGGCGAAGGCCGTCGCGGCCAGGGCGAAGCCGACAGTCAGGGCGACGCCCAGCGCCACATGGGCGACATCGCGGCCTTCGGCGTTCAGGAAGCCCGTCGCGGCGTCGCGGGCGTCGTCCAGAACGTCGTCGATATCGGTCATCCGGCTCCTCCGCATCCTAGGCGGAATGGCCGGAGCGGACCTCAGTTCCCCGTGGCGCTCTTGTCCGGGGCGATCTCGGTCATGGCCGATTGCAGGTAGTTCTGCTCGCCCAGCTGTTCGATCAGCTTGTGCTGGGCTTCCAGGAAGTCGATGTGCTCCTCGGTGTCGGCCAGGATGCGCATCACCAGGTCGCGGCTGACGAAGTCGCGGGCGGCCTCGAACTGAGCGACCGCGGCGACCACCACGTCGCGCGAGCCGAGTTCCAGCTGCAGGTCGGCGCCCAGGCATTCGACCGCCGTCTCGCCGATCTTCAGCTTATGCAGGTCCTGCAGATTGGGCAGGCCGTCCAGGAACAGGATGCGCTTGATGAGCATGTCGGCATGCTTCATCTCGCCGATGCTCTCCTCGTAGATGATGCTCCCGAGGTGCTTCAGGCCCCAGCTTTCGAACATGCGGGCGTGCAGGAAGTACTGGTTCACCGCCGTCAGTTCGTTGGTCAGGATCGCGTTCAGCGTCCGAATGATCGCGGGATCGCCCTTCATGGCCTTCGTCCTTGCAGCCGGCGGCGCCCCAAACCGGAGTCGCCTTCGCCGCGGCGTTCATAGCACGCGCGAAGCCCTCGTGTTCATTTGCGAACACTTATCACGACATTGAAATTGCGAGTAAAAATCGCCCGCAGAAAGGTTGCGGACGCTACTCAGCCGCGAGGGCGAAGGCCTGGCGGGTTTCCTGGATCATCTCGCGCATTTCGCAGACGCATTTGGCGCATTGCGCCTGGCACTGGTGCCGGGCGAAGACGTCGCGCGGCCGCGCCGCGCCGGCCTCGATGGCCGAAGCGACGTCGCGCTTGCGCAGACCGTTGCAGTTGCAGACGTACAAGAGAGGCGAACCTGACCCGCTTCTGAGAATGGTTCGCTATAGCAATGCAAATGCGGCGAATGCAAGTCGTTCGCACGGGTGCGGCGGATTGACGTCGCGCCCCGTCCGTCGCACTCCCGGCGGATGGCCAGAGAACCCGTCGTCCCGCCTCGCCCGCCTTGCGCGCTCTATCTGATCACGCCCCCGTCGATTCCGGACCTGGCGGCCTTCGCGGGCCTGCTGGACCAAGCGCTGGCCGCCGGCTCCGTGGCCGCGCTGCAGATTCGCTTGAAGGACGTCGATGACGCCGAAGTCCTGGCGGCGGTCGGGGCGCTGAAACCCGTGGCCCAGGCGCGGGGCGTGGCGGTGATCCTGAACGATCGGCCCGACCTCGCGGCGCGGTCCGGCTGCGACGGCGTGCACGTGGGCCAGTCGGACGCCTCCTACGCGGAGGCGCGGCGCGTCATGGGCCCGAACGCCATGATCGGCGTCACCTGTCACGACAGCCGTGAACTGGCCATGGACGCGGCGGAGGCCGGGGCCGACTACGTCGCGTTCGGCGCCTTCTTCCCCACCGCCACCAAGGCGGTCACCCATCGTCCCGACCCCGAGATCCTGACTATCTGGCAGGAGACGGTGGAGACGCCCTGCGTCGCCATCGGCGGGATCACCGCGGCCAACGCCGGCGACCTGGCCCGGGCCGGCGCCGACTTCGTCGCCGTCAGCGCCGCCGTCTGGGGGCCATCCGGACGGTCCGCGCCGCGGTTCGCGAGTTCGATCAGGTGCTTGCCGCCGCCTTCTGACCTTCAGGGGATATTTAGGAACGCTGGTTAGGAAACCGCGAGACACCCGCGTTCCGGACCCGATCATGCAGATGAGCCGCGCGCTCGAAACCCAGCAGCCCGCGACGGCCGCCGGCAAGGCGCCTCCCCCGCGCGCGGCCGCGACGGGGTTCGGGCAACCGTTCGCGCCGGTTTTCACCGCCATGGCCGTGATGATCCTGGTGGTGATGTCGCTGACCTTCGCGCGCTCGGCCGACGCCGTGGCCGCCCTCTGGGGCGCCGGCGGGCTGGCGGTGGCCGTATGGCTCAGGACCTCGCGCGGTCCGCTCTACGACTTCTGCTTCGGCGGCCTGGTGGCGTTCGGGATCGCCGCGGGCAACCTGCTGGCCGGCAACTCCAGCGCCATGGCGGCGATGTTCACCGCCGCCAACATGCTGGACATCTACGTCGCCGTCATGCTGGCCCGCCGGTTCGCGCCGACCCTGAACCTGGCCAGCGTCGAGGGCGCCCTGCGCTTCCTGATCAGCGCCGCCGTGGTCGCGCCCCTGCCGGCCGCGGCCCTGGTCGGCTTCGCCCTCTGGCGGATGAACGGGGCGGACTTCCTGGACACCGCCCAGACGTGGTGGTTCGGCCATGCCCTCAGCATCGCCGTCGTCGGCAGTTTCGGCCTGGCGGTCGGCCGGCGCGAACTGAGCCGCTATAAGGCGCCCGCCCGCGCGATCGAGGCGGTGGTCCTGCTGGTGCTGCTGACCCTGTCGTGCGCGGCCATCTTCGTGGGTCAGTCGTTGCCGATCAGCTTCGCCACCCTGCCGCTGCTGCTGTTCATCGCCGTGCGCATGCGCATGCTGGGGGTGACCGCCGCCCTCGTCATCATCACCTTGTTGTCGGTCGGCGGCGCCATGGCCGGCTACGGTCCGTACGCGGCCGCCTTCGACGGTCCCGACCGGGCCATGATGGCCCAACTGCTGGTCCTCTTCGGCTTTCTGCCGATCATGCTGGTCGCCGCCTTGCTGGAAGAGCGGGACCGTCTCTCCGAACGCGCCAGGCTGGGCCAGGTCCGGGCCGAACGGGCGTCGGAGGCCAAATCCCGGCTGCTGGCCAACGTCGCGCATGAGATCAAGAGCCCCGTCGGGGGCATCATAGGCATCGGCGAGCTGTGGAAGACCGGCCAGCTGGGCGCCGTGACGCCCACCCAGGCCGAGATGGCCGAGATGCTGGTGAAGACGGCCCGTCAGGTCGAGGCCCTGTCCCACGACCTTCTGGACGTGGCCGCGCGGAATCGGGGGCGTTGAAGGTCGAGCTTCGCCCGACCGACGTGCCCGGCGTTCTGGAGGACGTGCGCCGCGCGACGGCCTTGCGGCCCGAATCCGAAGGCGTGCGCATCGACGTCGTCAGCGAGGGCGACGGCCTGGTCGCGCTCGCGGACTCCCAGCGCTTGTCTCAGGTCGTCTCGAATCTGGCGTCCAACGCCGTGAAATACGGCGGCGTCGGCGGGTCGGTGCTCCTGCGCGCCACCCGCATATACGACGGCGTCCGCATCGAGGTGATCGACCACGGTCCAGGCCTGACGCTGGAGAAGCAGACCCAGCTGTTCGAGCCCTTCAACCGCCTGGGCCTGGAGCGGTCCACGGTCGAGGGGCACGGCATCGGCCTGGCGATCGCCCGCCGTCTCGTCGAGCTGCAGGGCGGTTCCATCGGCGTCATCTCGGCGCCGGGCGAGGGCGCGGTCTTCTGGGTCGAACTGCCCGCCGCCTGACGCGTTTTCTTCGTTTGCGACGTTCCGACGCGCGGCGGATCGCGCATCGACTTGGCGCGTCCGCGGGTGTAAGTCCCTATTCAAAGTAGGGCTATTCAGAAGGATACGGCCGTGGAACTCGACGCGCTGCTGCTGTCGCGACTGCAGTTCGCCTTCACCATCGCCTTCCACATCCTGTTCCCGTCGTTCACGATCGGGCTGGCGGCTTTCCTGGCGGTGCTCGAGGGCCTCTGGCTCTGGACCAAGCGCGACGCCTTCAAGGTGTTGTACCTGTTCTGGGTGAAGATCTTCGCCCTCAGCTTCGGCATGGGCGTCGTCTCGGGCATCGTGCTGAGCTACCAGTTCGGCACCAACTGGGCCGAGTTCATCCGCATCACCGGCGGCGTCATCGGGCCGCTGCTGGCCTATGAGGTCCTGACCGCCTTCTTCCTGGAGGCTTCGTTCCTCGGCGTGATGCTGTTCGGCTGGAAGAAGGTCGGACCGCGCCTGCATTTCCTGGCCACCTGCCTGGTCGCGGTCGGCACCTCCATCTCCGCCTTCTGGATCCTGTCGGCCAACAGTTGGATGCAGACGCCGCAAGGGTTCGAGATCCTGGCCGACGGCCGCATGCAGGCGACCGACTTCGTACAGGTGATCTTCAATCCCAGCTTCCCGTCGCGGCTGGTTCACATGCTGCTGGCCGCCTTCCTGACCACCGCCCTGGTCGTCGGCGGCGCCTCGGCCTACCGGGTGCTCAAGGAACGCGCCAAGGGCGGGGTCCAGGGCTGGACCGAAAGCCGCATCTCCCTGGTGATGGCCGTGGGCCTGGTCGCCGTCGTCGCCCCTCTGCAACTGGCGGCCGGTCACTGGTCGGGCGAGGTCGCCCACCATCACCAGCCTTCCAAGACCGCGGCTATCGAGGGCTATTGGGAGACCCGAGCCGACCAGCCCTTCGTCGTCTTCGGCGTGCCGGACCGCGACGCGCAGAAGAACCATTTCGAGGTCGCCGTTCCCGGGGTCGGCAACCTGATCCAGAACCTCCCGCGCGATCAGGTCATCCAGGGCCTGGACGCCTGGCCGCGCGAGGACCAGCCGCCGCCCGCCATCCCCTTCTTCGCCTTCCGCATCATGGTCGGCCTGGGCCTGCTGATGATCACGCTCGGGGCCGTGGGCGCCTGGCTGTATTGGCGCAAGCGGCTGTTCGACAGCCCCTGGTTCCTCAGGTTCTGCGTCGCCATGGGCCCCTCCGGCTTCATCGCTGTCCTGGCCGGATGGATGGTGACCGAGGTCGGTCGCCAGCCCTGGGTGGTCTACGGCGTGCTGCGCACCCGCGACGCCGTCTCGCCGGTCACCACCGGCGAGGTCGCGACCAGCCTGATCGCCTACATCAGCGTCTATGCGGTGGTGTTCACCGCCGGCGCCCTGTTCATCCTGCGGCTGATGGCCGAGGGGCCGGTCGCCGCGCTGGCCGAGCCCGCCCCCCGCCAGGACCGCGCGCCCGGCTCGGCCCTGGCCAGGGCGCCCGAGGATACCTCGCCCGAGGAGAAGGACTGATGCTGGACCTGCCCCTGATCTGGGCCGGGCTGATCGCCACGGCCGTCCTGCTCTACGTCATCCTGGACGGCTTCGACCTGGGCGTCGGCATCCTGTTCCCCTTCGCCAGGTCAAAGGAGGAGCGGGACGTGATGATGAACACCATCGCCCCGGTCTGGGACGGCAACGAGACCTGGCTGGTGCTGGGCGGCGGCGGCCTTCTGGCGGCCTTCCCCTCGGCTTTCGCCGTCTTGATGCCGGCCCTCTATCTGCCCGTCCTGTTGATGCTGGCCGGCCTGATCCTGCGCGGCGTCGCCTTCGAGTTTCGCTTCCGAGCGCGTAGCAAGGGCCGCAGGTTCTGGACCCAGATGTTCGCCGGAGGTTCGATCCTGACCGCGATCGCCCAGGGCCTGATCCTGGGCGGCTTCATCCAGGGCGTGACGGTCCAGGACGGGCGGTTCGCCGGCGCTCCCTTCGACTGGCTGACGCCCTACACCCTGCTGGTGGCCGCCGGCCTGGTCGCCGGCTACGCCCTCCTGGGCGGGGCCTGGCTGATGCTGAAGACCACCGACAACCTGCACGGCGACGCCAAGCGCTGGACCCTGATCGCGGGTGCGGCCGTGGCGGCCCTGCTGGCCGCGGTGAGTGTCGCCACCTTGCTGGTCCACCACCGCATCGGCATGCGTTGGGGCGTCGATACCGCGGAGATGCGGGTCGCCTGGGAGGTTCTGGCGCCGCGGCTGGCCATTCCGGCGCTGGGCCTGGCGGGTCTGGCGACCATCGTGCTCATGGCCCGCAAGGGTTCGCACCACTGGCCCTTCGTCGGCGCGCTGCTGGTCTTCCTGTCGGGCTATCTGGGCCTGGCGGTCAGTTTCGCGCCCTATGTGGCCCCCTACGCCCTGGACTTCCGCCAGGCCGCCGCGCCGGACAACGCCCTGGCCCTGATGCTGGGCGGCACGGCGTTCATCCTGCCGGCCATCCTGGGCTACACGGCCTGGGTCTATTGGGTCTTCCGGGGCAAGATGGATGTGGAGTCCGGCTATCATCATTAGGCCCGTTCCCCCGCCCGACGCCGACGAGGCGCCCGGCCCGCTGTGGAAGCGGCTGGCCTGGTTCGCCGCCCTGGCCGTCGCCGCCTCCGCCGTCACGGCGGTCGTCGCCTATGCGCTCAGGGCCTTGCCGTTCATGGGCTGAGGGGCGAAGGTCGGGCCATGAAAACCGCAGTCCTGAGTACCGCCGTCCTGCTGATCGCCGGCGCCGCCGCCGCCCAGACCCCGGCTCCGTCCACCCAGACGCCGCCGCCCGCGGAGCGGCCCGGCAGCAATCTGACCCGCGATCTCAACAGCGGCCCG
>NZ_JBNFOJ010000169.1:0-6696 GCF_057364705.1 Brevundimonas sp. CURTG3B2_SDJG | reverse complement strand
GGGCTTCCTCCAGGGGATGCGGAACGGACGACGCGGACGCGATCGGCCGAACCGGGCCAGCCGGTCGACGTGAGGCGCGGCCCAGGCCTGGTGCCGCTCCCAGTCGCCGAGCAGCAGCGTCGCGCGCCAATCAGGGCGCCGGTCCAGGACCGCCGCGATCGCGCCGCAGAACGTATCCAGTCCCTTCTCGGGGATGGCGCGGCCGGCGAACAGGACGACGGGATCGCGGTCCTTCGGATCGCCACGCCACGCCGCCGCGTCGATCGGATTGCAGACCGCCGAGACGCGGTCCGCGAGGGCCGGATAGTCCTGGACGAACTCGTCGGCGGCGGCGCGGCTGACGAAGACCAGCCGGTCGAAGGCGCGCAGGCGCGACCGGTAGCGGAAGCCCTCGATCAGGTTGCGGGGCGGCTTGATGCGGGTGTGGCGATGCAGCACCCGGACGGCGTCGGGGAAGCGGCGCGCGATATGCGCGGCGGCCTTGAGCTGCTGATGGAATTCGATGACGTCGGCCGCCAGTCCCTCCAGGAGGCGGATCACCGCGGCGTTGCGCGCCGCCCGGCCGAGGCCCGCCGGCACGCGCAGGACGTCCGCCGTCGAGACATCGGCCTCGTCGCCATCGCAGATGACGTAGGTCGTGGCCGCGAAGCGGCTCTCGCGCGACAGGGTGCGGACCACGGTCTCCATGGAGTTGCCGTTGACCGGATCGTATCGGGCTCCGCGGGGCAGGACGATCGCGATGCGCATCCGCTCAGACTCCCTGAACGCCGAGGCCGTGTGAGCCGACGGCCGCGTCGGATGCTCTCCCGCGCGAAGCTCTGGGCCCGTTCAGGCCCAGCAGCTTGCGGGCCTTGAAGGTCAGCCGAACCCAGGGCTCGCTCGGGGAGGAGGTCACCTGCTTGAGGTCGACCCCGCTCACCCCGCCATGGCCGGAAAGGGTGTGCAGCCCGTCGCCGAAATCCGGCAGCAGGTCGCCGGGCTCGAATCTTTGGACGATCCGGGCGGAGAAGGCGCCGGGCTCGAGCCGATCGATCCGGAGCAGATTGATCGCGATGCCGTAGGCGCCGGTGCAATCCTGGACGGGCAGGTGCAGCGCGCCGTCGAAGGTGAAGGCCGTCCCGCCGGGCCGCGAACAGTTCCAGCCGGTCAGCACCGGGTTGAGCGGGTGCGGCGTCCAGGGGCCGGTCAGGCGCGGCGCCGACATCAGGTGCAGTTCGCGCATGGCGCGGTCGTCGGGGCCCGGCAGGGCGTGGAACATCCACCACAGCCCTCCATGGCGGGTCACTGTGGCGTCGATCGCCGGCGCGTCCAGCAGCCGCGCCGCCGGCTCCCAGCGATCGGGGAAGCGCACGCAGCGATAGAGGGTCAGGCCGCCGGACTTGTAGCCCTCGGGCAGCATGAACAGGTCGCCCTCGTCTTCCAGCAGTGCGGGGTAGGAGAGGTGCCAGGGCTCGGCCAGCGCCACCGTCCGGGCGACGAGCCGGTCGTTCCGATCGTAGGTGAGGGCGTGGATCTCTCCGCGGCGGATCCGGTAGTCGAAGGCTTCGGCGAAGACCGTGACGGCCCCGTCCCGCTCGATCGGAAACGGGTCGGCCAGATATTCGAAGGGACCGCCGGACGGCAGCCAGACGATCTCGTCGGCCGGCGGCCCGCCGCGTGCGACGATGTCGGCGAGCGGACGCCGAACGAAGCCGGAGCGCCAGAGATCATACATGGGGCGGTGACCAGGCCCGGCGTGCATCCCGCCCGAGCGCAGCCGACGCGCCGGAGATCGATGTCATGATCCGAACCCTGAGAACTCGCGAAACGCCGCCCTTGCCCGTGAGACGGCGCCGTCGCCTCATCGCCTCAGAAAAAAGTGCAACGCATTGAAATAAGGCGGTCGATGCCGCAGGTTCCGAGCGTCACCTTAGGGATGCGACCCAGAATTTGACCGCCCCGCCGGCCTCAGCCCTGATCGACCAGTACCTCGGCCAGCGAGAGGCGCTGGCCCGGTTCCTCCGGGCGCGGATGGGCCCCGCGGGCGATGTCGAGGACGTGCTGCAGGACGTCTATCTGCGCGTGGCGGCGGCGAGCGACTCCGACATCCAGAATCCCCGGGCCTATCTGTACCGGCTGGCTTCGAACCTGCTGATGGACCGGATCCGCTCGCAGCGTCAGGCGACGGTTCGAGACGACGCCTGGCGGCGAGTTCATCATGTGACAGGCGTGGGGGAGGATGTCGCCGACGTCCCGTCCGCCGAAGAGATGGTGTCCGGCCGCCAGCGGCTCGCCGCCCTGCTGGAGGCCCTGGAGACCCTGCCGCCAAAGACCCGGCGAGTGTTCCGCATGCACAAGTTCCAGGGTTTGAGCTACGCTGAAACCGCCGAGCGGCTGGGGATCTCGCGCAGCGGCGTCGAGAAGCACATGATGGAGGCCTTGCGCGCGCTGGCCGGGACGGTGAAGTCGTGAGCCGTCGAAAAAATCGCGCCGGGCGCGAATATTCCGGAGGTGGCGGGCCCTCGGCTCCGTCGAAGACTTTGAACACCGCCTTCAGTCGGCGGGACGGCGCTCAAGAATGATGCCCATCGACGATCATATCCGCGAGCAGGCCTTGAAATGGTTTGCGACGCTCCAGGACGAGGAGGCCGGCGAGGATGCCTGGCTGGCGTTCTGCGCCTGGCTGGAGGCCGACGACCGGCACCGCCTGGCCTATGACGCGGTCGAGGCCGTCTGGCTGGATGTCGAAACCGTGGAGACCCGGGACGCGGAGGAAGACGCAGCCGTGATCCCGCTGCGCTCCGCCCGGCGTCCGCGGCGTTCTATTCCATGGGCTCCGGTGCTGGCGCTGGCCGCCACGCTCGTGCTCGCCCTCGGCCTATGGCTGGCCTTCCGGCCGGCCGCCTTCGTCGTCTACCGCACGGATGCGGAACCCCGGACCATCGTCATGGCGGACGGTTCGAGCATCTACATGAACCGGCGCTCCGAGCTCTCGGTCTCGACCGACCCCCAGGTGCGCGCCGTGCGGCTGGAGGACGGCGAAGCCGCATTCGAGGTGACGCCCGACGCCGCGCGCCCGTTCGTCGTCCAGTCCGGCGCGCGCTCGGTGCGCGTCCTGGGGACCGTGTTCAATGTTCTGAACCACGGCTCGCGGTTCGAAGTCTCCGTGCAGCGCGGCGTCGTCGAGGTGGCGCTGCCCAAGGAAGCTCCGACGCGGCTGGAGGCTGGCCGCAAGCTGGTTCAGCGCGGCGGGGGGGCGGCGACGATCGGCGCCCTGTCGGGCGATCAAGCCTTGTCCTGGCGGGACGGCGTGCTGGTCTATCGCAACAGTCCGCTGTCCGAAGTGGCGGAAGACCTGTCGCGCTACTTTGACAAGCCGGTTACACTCAACCCTGCTGCTGCTTCGCTTCGTTTCACGGGGGTGCTGCAGCTCGGGGACGAAGCCCAGATGCTGAAGCAGCTTCAAGATTTTGTTCCCGTCCGCGTCAGTCGGTCCTCGACCGAAATTGCGCTGGCGGGACGTGACGCCGGGTGAGCGCCGCCGGCGCAGCCTGAATTCGCGCGCGGCGCTGATCGGCGCCGCGGCCTGGGGTCTGGCGCCGGCCGCGGCCCTGGCGGACGCCGGCCAGACCCATGTGTTCAACATCCAGCCCCAGCGGACGCAGGACGCTCTGCTGAATGTCGCGGTCCAGGCGCGGGTTTCGATGGGAGGGGAGCTGGAACGCTGCCGCGGCCGCGCCCCGCATCTGACCGGGCGCATGACGCTGGAGGCGGCGCTCAGACGCGTGCTGCGCGAATCCGGTTGCCGACACATCCTTCGCCGGGACGGCTCGGTCTACATCCAGGCCTGGAGCCCGCCTCGGCGGCGGGAAGGCCGGCCGTCGCGCCATCCGCCGCACCGCCCGATCCGGCCGGCCTGGAGGCCCAGCTGGAGGAGGTGATCGTCACCGCCAGCCGCCGGCCCGAGGAAATCCAGCGTTCGTCGGCGGTGGTGACGGCTTTGCGGTCCGATCAGATGGCGCTGGCGGGCGCGACGGACATCAACGCCCTGGAAGCCCTGGTGGTGGGTATGAACGTGACCAACCTCGGGCCCGGTCGAAACAAGATCTTTCTGCGCGGCCTGTCGGACGGGGCGTTCACCGGACTGACCCAGTCGACCGTCGGCCTCTACCTCGACCAGGTTCCGATCACCTACAACGCGCCCAATCCCGATCTGAAGCTGGTGGACATCGACCGGGTCGAGGTCGCCCGCGGCCCGCAGGGAACCCTCTACGGCACCGGTCCGATCAGCGGCGTCGTGCGCATCATCACTCGCAGCCCCAACCTGACCGACACGTCGCTGGACGTCTCCGCGATCGCGTCACGGACCCACTACGGCGGCACGAACACGGATCTGTCGGCCGCGGGCAACCTGGCCTTCGCGCAAGGGCGGGCGGCCGTGCGCGGCGTCGCCTATCGAGAGGCCTTCAGCGGCTACATCAATGATGTCAGCTTGAACCTGCGCCGCATCAACGAGGGGCGGCGGCACGGGGGCCGCCTGGCCCTTTCGGTGCAGTTGACGCCCGACTGGACGGTCACCGCCAGCGGCCTGCGCCAGACCATCGAGACCGAGGACACCCACTACATCTACCGAACCGTCGGAGGCGTCCGGCGCAGCAATCTGGTGCGTGAACCGCACCGGAACACCTTCGAGGAAGCCGCGATCAACCTGACCGGCGTCGGCGCCTGGGGCGAGCTCAACGGCACGCTGGCGTATATCCGGCACAACTTCGAAAGCCGTTACGACGCCTCCAGCGCGCTGAAGCGCTTCGGCTCGCTCGCCCAGCAAGGCGCGCTGGACGAGAGCAAGGACGTCCGTCTGCTGGTCGGCGAGGCGGCCTTGAACTCGAGCGGCCCCGGGCGCCTGCGCTGGACGGCGGGCGTGATGGCCTCGTTGAACGAGACGCGGTCCAACGCGACGCTGCTGGTGCTTCGCACCACGGAGCTGCCCATCTACACCGAGGATCGGGTCGATCGCCTGACCGAGCTCGCCCTATTCGGCGAGGCCTCGTACGACCTGGCCTCCGATGTGACGCTCGTCGCCGGCGCGCGCGTCTACGGCCTGTCGTTCAGCACCGATTCCAACATCGTCCAGCGCACGAGACGCCGGAGGTTTGATGGACGCGACGCGACAGGCGGCGTCTCGCCCAAGGTCGCCGTTCTCTGGCATCTGAGCGACCAGCTGTCGCTGTCGGCGCAGATTTCGCAGGGGCATCGCGCCGGCGGCTTCAACACCGCAGGCATCGTGGGCGGGGGAGGCGTGCCCGAACTGGATCCCGAGACCCGGGACTACGGCGGAGACACGCTTTGGAACTACGAGATCGGCGCCCGGACCGCGTTCTGGGACGGCAGGGGCGTGGTGCGGGCGGCGGCCTTCTATTCCAGCTGGAAGAACATCCAGAGCGACCAGTTCCTGCCCAGCGGGTTGGGCTATGTGGTCAACGTCGGCGACGGCGAAACGCTCGGCTTGGAGGTCGAGACCGCGATCAGGCCGTTCCAGGACTTGGAAATCCGCGGCAACGCGCTGCTCGCCGCCTCGGCCGTCACGCGGGCCGAGGTGAATTTCAACATGGCGCATGCGGCGAACCTCCCGGGCGTCCCCCGGTCCTCGGCCAACCTGTCGGCGGTCTGGAGGCGGCCGATAGGGAGTGATCTGGCGCTGGTCTCGGCCGGCAACGTCGCCTACGTGGGGCCGTCTCATCTGACGTTCGACATTCCGTCCAGCCATCCGATGGGCGGATACGCCTACGCCCGAGTCGCCCTGGGCGTGGAGGCCGACCGGTGGAGCGCCGTGGCCTTCATAGACAACCTCTTCGACACCGAGGCCAACACCTTCGCCTACAGCGACCCCTTCCGACTGCCGGACGCCCAGGCCATCACGCCGCTGCGCCCGAGGACCATCGGCCTGTCGCTCAGGTGGGCGCACTAGACCGCGCGGCCCCGAGGGGCGCAGCCGCACGGCGCGTAGAGGGTTCGGAAGGCCCGGACCGGCCGGCGCCCGGAGATCGAAACCATGCGGACCCCAGGCCTCGCGCCCTTGACCCTCGCCGTCGCCCTCGCGGTCATTCCCGGATCGGTCGCGGCGCACGCCCGGCTGGTCAGCGCCACGCCGGCGCCCAATGCGACGGTGGCGGCGCCCCGGACGATCAGCCTGACGTTCAGCGAGCGCTCGGTTCCGGCCTTCTCCGGCTTCGACGTCATCGACGCGGCCGGAGGGAAGGTCGCGATGCGCACCTCGGTGAGCGAGGACGGCAGGACCCTGACGGGGGCCGCGGCACGACCGCTGGCCGCCGGAACCTATCGTGTCGAATGGCGGATCGCTTCGAGCGACGGGCACCGGATGACGGGGTCCTACGCCTTCTCGGTGCGCTGAGGCCGTGCTGGACCTCGCGGTCGTCGCGCTCCGCTGGCTTCAGTACGGAGGCGGCGTGGTCCTGTTCGGCGCGCCGCTGTTCCTGCTCTACAGCTTCCCGCGCGGGGAGGGAGCGGACCTGTCGTGGGCTCGCCCCGTGCTGGGCGGGACCGCGGCGGTAACGGCGCTGGGGGCGCTCGCCGCCCTGGTCGCCCAGACCGCCGTCATGGCAGGGTCGCTGAGCGAGGCCGTCAAGCCCCCCTCTTGTGGGCCGTGATGCGATGGGTCGGGTCCGTGGGTGCAAAGGCCTTGGATCGTTGCGGGGC
>NZ_JBNFOJ010000168.1:0-6705 GCF_057364705.1 Brevundimonas sp. CURTG3B2_SDJG | reverse complement strand
GCGTGATCTCGCTGGACGGCAAGGGCGAAACCCAGCTGGCCCGCCCGACCGCCGACGGCGTTCGCGAGCCGCTGAACCGTCGCGCCACCGTCGGCATCAACTTCCGCTAAACCCGGAAGCGCCGACGCCGGGAGGGGACGCCGTCCCTTCCCGGCAGGCCAGACTACAGAGCCGCCGGTCCCAAAGGGACCGGCGGTTTTGCTTTGCAACAAGCCTGGCCCGCGACGGCCATGGGCGCAAAGGTTCGGGCACTCGACCCGAAGGCATGCGGGAGATCTCGCGGAGGCTGGACGGAGTCTTGTTCAAGGACAGGCCCTATCAGGCGGCCGAGGGCGCCGACGTGGTGGTGATCCTGACCGAATGGGATCGGATGCGCGCCTGAACCTGCATCGGGTCGAACAGCGGCCGCGTCAGCCGGTGATGGCGGACCCGCGCGACGGCTATCGCCCCGACGACAAGCGCGCCGGCGGCTTCCGATACAGTTCGATCGGTCGGGCCTAGCGGTCCAGGATCGGCGTCAGGGCGGCCTGTGGTGCGGCCGCGTCGGGGCTAGGCAGGATCGCGCGCCCGGCGCCGATGACGACGGTGGCGGTCAGCACGGCCGAGACGGCGGCGATGGCCGCCAGCTTCACGCCGTGGGCGAACTCCTGATGATCCGGGCGCACGCGCTCCCCCGAGTCGAACGACACCGGGTATCCAGCATCCTCAGGCCGCGCCCGCAAGTCACGGAACGGTGTCCGATCACGAAAAAGGGGAGCCGGGCGGCTCCCCTTCCGTTCGTGCGCGGACTTCGACCTAGCCCCGGAACGGGCGGATCAGGATTTCGACCCGGCGGTTCTGGGCCTTGCCGTCGGCGGTGGCGTTGCTGGCGATCGGGGCGCTCTCGCCGCGGCCGTCGACGTACAGCCGGTCGGCCAGGACGCCGCGGTCGACCAGGTAGCGGGCCACCGACGAGGCCCGCTGGCGCGAGAGGTTCAGGTTGTACTCGTCCGAGCCGTCGGAATCGGCGTGGCCGACGACGTCGATGATCGACTGGTCGTAGCGGTTCAGGACCGCCGAGACGTCGTCGAGGGTGGGATAGAAGCGCGAGTTGATGCTGGACTGGTTGGAGGCGAAGGTCACGTCGGACGGCATGCGCAGGACCAGGTTGTCGCCTTGGCGGGCCACGCCGACGCCCGAGCCGGACAGCTCGGCCTCGAGTTCACGCTGCTGGCGGTCCATGTAGGCGCCGACGGCCGCGCCGCCGAGCGCGCCGATGCCGGCCCCGATCAGCGCGTTCTTGCGGCCTTCCTCGGAATTGGAGGTGTTGGTCAGATAGCCCAGCAGGGCGCCCCCAAGGGCGCCGGCGATCGCGCCGGTGCCGGTGTTGTTGCGGCGCGGCGTGGAGCTGTAGGGGTCCGTCGTGGTGCAGGCGCCCAGGAGGGCGGTGATGCTGACGGCGGTCAGAAGAAGCTTGGCGCGCATGGAGATATCCTTTCCGTAGTGCCGGTTGGCGCTAAAACGCTGGGCTTACTGTCAAGGTTCCCGACTGTACCGCGCATGAACGGCGGGCGCGACGGCGCGGCGACGACTCTTTGCCAAGATCGGGCGTCAGGGCGTATGGAAACCGCCAGACCGACGACAAGGGTTCCCAAGTGACCGCCCAGACCGCAGACGCCGCCCCCGCCGCCCGCCGCGCCCTCGAGCCGGTGTCGATGAAACTGTACGACCAGGACTTCCAGGCTTTCGCCGATCAGCTGGGCCGATCGTTCAAGCGCTACGGCTTCGCCGTCATCTCGGACCATGGCTTGGACGAGGGCGTGATCGAGGCGGCGATCGGCGACGCCAAGGCCTTCTTCGCCCTGCCGGAAGACGTCAAGCGCCAGTATCACCAGCCGGGCACCGGCGGCGCGCGCGGCCTGACCCCGTTCGGCGTCGAGGCCGCCAAGGGCGCCGCGACCGTCGACCTGAAGGAATTCTGGCATGTCGGACGCGAGCTGCCCGAGGGTCATCCCTATAGCAAGTACATGCGCGACAATGTCTGGCCGACCGAGATCGAGGGCTTCCGCGAGCATCTGTACGGCATGTTCACCGCCATGGACGCCCTGGGGGCCAAGGTGCTGCGCGGCATCGCCCGCTATCTGCAACTGGGCGACGGCTATTTCGAGGACAAGGTCCAGCTGGGCAACTCGATCCTGCGCATGCTGCACTACCCGCCGGTGCCCGCGGATGCGCCTGGGGTCCGGGCGGGGGCGCACGAGGACATCAACGTCATCACCCTGCTGCTGGGCGCCGAGGAGGCGGGCCTGCAGTTGAAGGACGCCGACGGCGAATGGCTGGACATCGCCCCGCCGCCGGGGGCTCTGGTGGTCAACATCGGCGACATGCTGCAGCGGCTGACCAACCATGTGCTGCCCTCGACGACGCACCGGGTGGTCAATCCGGCGCCCGAGCGCCGCGGCTTCGCCCGCTATTCGACGCCCTTCTTCCTGCACTTCAACCCGGACTTCGTCATCGAGAGCCTGCCGTCCACGGTGACGCCGGACAACCCGGACCGCTACGCCGGCCGGTCGATCATGGCCGAGGACTTCCTGACCGAGCGGCTGAAGGAGATCCGGCTGATCTGAGGCGTGCGCCGGCCGTTTAAGGCCGGGTCCGCTATTTCGAGATCCGCAGCTGGGTGATGTCGCGGCCGATGGCGGCGAAGGCGCCGCCCAGGTCGTCGGCCTCGTCCGCCATGTGGAAGTTGCTGGCGCTGGTGGCGCAGTAGCGGAGCAGGTCCGCCGCCTCGCCCGTGGACGAGATGCCCAGCCCGACCGTGTAGACGACGACGCCCTGGGCCCTCATCGCGTCACAGAGCGCCTCGCTCTGGGTGAACGGGTCGGCGTTGTCCGGCGCGCAGTCGATCTTGTTGGCCGAGCCGCCGGAGTTCGGCCCGGCGTCCCGGGAGATGACGCCCGAGCAGTAGGGCGAGTTGAACTCGCCGTCGGTCATGATCACGACCGCCTTCAGGGTCCGCGCCGAGTTGTAGGCGCCGGCCGCACCCGACGGCCAGATGCTGCTGAAGTTCGGCGACAGCATGTACCAGCCCCAGGCGATGCCGATCTGGCCAGCGGTGCCGCCGATGGCCTCGAACCCGTCGATTCGCGACTTGATGGTGGCGCGGTTGCTGGACAGCGGCAGGATCTGGTCGTCCAGGCAGGTCCCGTCCGTGTTGGGATAGTGGCGTCCGACGTGAGAGGTGCTGGCCGACACTTCGTTGTAGCGGTTCGTCCCGGTCCGCTCGGTGACGCAGCCGCTGATGTGGTGGGTCTGGAGATCGCCGTTCATGTTCTCGAACGCGAACCATGTGCAGCCCTGCTGGGCGCACCAGGCCTTGCCGCCCGAGGTATAGGGGTTCAGTTGCGAGCCGTCCTCGGGCTCGATGGTGAAGCTGTTGGTGGTCACATTGCCGACAAGGAAGGTCTTGTCGTTGATCTGGGTCATGCCGCCGACGTTCGTGATGCGGACGTACTGGTTGTTCGTCAGGCCGTGTCCGTTGGCGGTGACCGTGACGGAGCACTCGTTGTTCTGGCAGCGCTGGACCTTCCCGTCGCCGCCGTACGCGCCGTAGTTCCAGCCGCTCACCGGGTTGCCCGACAGGGTGTAGAGCGAGAAGGTCCGGTTGCTCAGGACATCGATCCGATAGGGCTTGTTGTTGAGCGAAGTGATGCCCTTCACGCCGGTGATCCAGACGACCTGATTGTCCGAATAGCCATGGTCGGCCGTCGTCGTGATGATCGTCGGCCGATTGGTGCTGACGGCGGAGATGGAGCGCTGGGTGTCGGCGGTGAGATTGAGCGTAGCCCCAGTGACGTTGACCGAGGTGGCGACGCCGCCGCGCACGGTCTCCAGGTAGCCGCCCGGATTGACGGAGTTGGAATAGGGGACCAGCGCGACCTTGGAGTAGTAGGGGGTCTGGACGTCCTGGACGACAAGGTCGACGAGGTCCTTGGACGCCTCGATCAGCGCCGCGATGCGGTCGCCCTGCATCGAGCCGGTGACG
This sequence comes from Brevundimonas sp. CURTG3B2_SDJG, assembly GCF_057364705.1. Classification (NCBI taxonomy): domain Bacteria; kingdom Pseudomonadati; phylum Pseudomonadota; class Alphaproteobacteria; order Caulobacterales; family Caulobacteraceae; genus Brevundimonas; species Brevundimonas sp. CURTG3B2_SDJG. The sequence continues at coordinate 2,681 of NZ_JBNFOJ010000168.1, read as the reverse complement.
TCCAGCACCAGGGCGACCTCGACGTTGCGGGACGACCGGTCGACCTCGGAGTGGGCGCCGACCTGGATCTTCTCGTCCATGAACTGGCCGTAGGGCGGCAGGAAGATGTTGGCGACGATGGCCTTCACGTCGACCTTGGCGTCGGCGACGACTACGTCGCTCGTGGTCAGCACGAAGGTGGTGTCGACCTCGCGCAGGGTGATGTTCGGATAGCCTTCAGATTGGCCTTGAGCGCGGCCATGCCCACGCGCTGGATGTCGGCGTTGGCGGTGTAGGGCGACCGCGCCGCGGACAGGGCGGCGGCGTCGAGCGCGTCCTGAAGGTTCACCCGGACGGTCGAGGCGCGGTGGATGTCGACCCCGCCCACGGTCATCAGGATCAGGACCGGCAGGCTGAGGCCGAAGATCATGGCCACGTTGCCGCGCGTCTCGCTGGCCAGACGACGCGCGAAGCGGCTGGCGCCGTCGACCATGCGGCCGATCCAGTTTCCGAGGTCCATCGCTCGTCCCGAGTCCCGTCTGCGGGCGCGACGGCCCACGATCAGCCGCCGAGAATGACGCGGTTCGGTTAAGGGAAGGCCTAACGCCGAGGGTTAACCCCTTCTTCGCGCCGCGCCGCAAGTCCGCGCGCGCGAAGAGGTGGCGGGTCAGCTCTCCCAGCCGCAGTCCTTGCCGCGGTTTTGCTGCGTCAGCCAGACGTTCAGCGGGGCGAAGTAGTCCGCGACCGCCGAGGCGTCGTTGCCGGTCTCGCCGGTGAAGGCCTGCATGGCCTCGGGCCAAGGGCGGGACTGGCCCATCTCCAGCATGCGCTCGAAGCGCTCGCCGACTTCCTTGTTCCCATAGACCGAACAGCGGTGCAGCGGACCGGTCCAGCCCGCCTGCCGGCAGGCCGCGCGCTGGAACTGGAACTGGTAGATGTGGGCCAGGAAGTAGCGGGTGTACGGAGTGTTGCCCGGGATGTGATACTTCGCGCCGGGGTCGAAGGCGTCGGCCGGACGCGGTCCCGGCGGGACCAGGCCCTGGTACTTCAGCATGTCGGCGGACCAGGCGTCGTTGTACTCGGCCGGCGTGGTCTCGCCCGAGAAGACGCCCCAGCGCCAGCGGTCGACCATCAGGCCGAACGGGAGGAAGGCGATCTTGTCGAGCGCCATCTTGAGCAGGAAGGGGATGTCCTCGGCCTCGCCCGGGACGGTCCGCAGCAGGCCAATCTGGTTCAGGTAGGTGGGGGTCAGGGCCGACAGGCCGACGAAGTCGCCGATGGCCTCGTGGAAGCCGTCGTTCGCCCCGTTCTTGAACAGGAAGGGCTGATCCTTGTAGGCGCGTTGATAGTAGTTGTGCCCCAGCTCGTGGTGGACGGTGTAGAAGTCCTCGCCGTTCACCTGGGTGCACATCTTGATGCGGATGTCGTCGGCGTTGTCCAGGTCCCAGGCCGAGGCGTGGCAGACGACCTCGCGGTCGCGCGGCCGGGTGATCATCGACCGTTCCCAGAAGGTGTCGGGCAGGGCCGGCAGGCCCAGGGAGGTGTAGAAGCCCTCGCCGGTCCGGACCATGCGGGTGGCGTCGTACTGCTGCGAGGTCAGCAGCTCGGTCAGGTCGTAGCTGCTCTCGCCGCCGCTGGTCGGGGCGACGACGTCGTAGATGTTGCCCCACTGCTGCGACCACATGTTGCCCAGCAGGTCAGCGCGGATGGGGCCGTGGTCGGGCTGGACCGCGTCGCCGTAGCGGGCGTTGAGCCGGCCGCGAACGTAGCAGTGCAGGTTCACGTAGAAGGGCTTCACCTGCTCCCAGAGTCGGTCGGTCTCGGCGGCGAAGGCGTCGGGGTCCATGTCGTAGCCGGCGCGCCACATGGCGCCGGTGTCGGCGAAGCCCAGCTCGCGGCTGCCCTCGTTGGCGATCTGGACCATGCGGGCGTAGTCGACGGCCATGACCGGGGAGACGGTGCGCCAGCCCTCGTACAGGGCCTTGGTCTGGGCCGGGTCGCGGCTTTCGGCGATCAGGACGCTGGCCTCGTCCAGGGTGATCTGGCGACCCTGGTACTCGAACTTGCCGGTGGCGTAGGTCGAGTCCAGGCGGGTGGTGATCTCGGCCAGCTCGGCGGCGGCGCCGGGGCGGTTGGGGGCCGGGAGCACGATGCCGAGGCGCAGCAGATTCAGCTTGCGGCGGACGTCGGCGGGGACCTGGACGTTGTTGAACCCGGCGGCGGCGTTGGCCAGCTCGACCTGCAGCTCGGTGTACTGGGCGTTGACCCGGCTCTCCAGCCACATGGTGTCGTAGGTGATGTTCGTGGCGCGGGTCCACTGGATGCGGGCGGCCTCCTCGCTGAGGTCGGCCAGGCGCTTTTCGGCGTCGGCGACGAAGGCGGCGGCTCCTTCCGTGGTGACCGGGAACTCCCGCTCCCCGGCAGGGCCGTCGTGAGCGGCGACGGTCTTCAACACGGCGGCGTCCGCGGCGGCGGCTTGGTTCATGCCGAAGCTCGCGCAGGCGGCCAGGCCCAGGGCGAGCGCGCAGACGGCGGTCGCGGTCATCAGGGTACGCTTCATGGGGTCCTCCCGGCGGCCTCCCGCCGCTCTCGGGCCGCAGGGGACGCGAGCGGAGGGGGCGGCGTCAAGCAGGGGGGCGGCGTTCTCCCTCCCCGGATCGGGGAGGGGTGTCGGCGCAGCCGACGGGTGGGGGGCGGCCGAC
>NZ_JBNFOJ010000167.1:0-6727 GCF_057364705.1 Brevundimonas sp. CURTG3B2_SDJG | reverse complement strand
CCCTCGGCCCGCGTCGCCAGACCTGTCGCCCCCGTCATGGCCATGTCCCGCCTCCGAACCCGCCCGACCGTCATGGCCGGGCCGCGACCGCCTGTCCAGCGTCCCGCCGGCGGCGGGAGGACGCCGCCGGAAAGAGTTCTGGCCGAATTCCAAATCGGCGAGACCGCCGCCATGCGCCCCCGCCATGCGTGCCGGCGACCTCATTCCGAGGCCCGTCAGGAGAGTCCATGTCGAACAGTCCATCCGCCGCCCTCGCCCCGGCCGGAGCCGCGAAAGCGCTGCGCTGGGCGGGCGTTCTCTGGTTCCTCGTCGCCGCCTTCGGCCAGGCGGCGTTCATCGGCTTCATCCTCGCGTTCTACGGCGTGCGCACGGCCGCGGGCGACTACGCCGGCTGGAACGACAAACCCCTGATCGACGGCTACATAGAGGGCGACGGCGCCGGCAACCTCGTCTTCGCGGCCCACGTCCTCCTGGCGTCGGTGGTCACCCTGGCCGGGCTCTTGCAGCTGGTTCCCGCGCTCCGCCGAGCCGCGCCCGCCCTGCACCGCTGGACCGGTCGGACCTTCCTGGCTCTTTCGATCTTCATGGCGCTGAGCGGCGTCTGGCTGGCGGTCGTGCGCGGGACCTATCTGTCGGCGGTCTCGGCGGTCGCCATCCTGATCAACGCCGTGCTCATCCTGGTCTTCGCCGGCTTCGCCTGGCGGCGCGCGGTCCAGCGGCGCTTCGACCCGCATCGCGCCTGGGCCATGCGCACCTTCATGGTCGTCAGCGGCGTCTGGTTCCTCAGGGTCGGCCTGATGGGCTGGGTGGTGCTGAATCGAGGTCCGGTCGGCATGACCGAGACCTTGTCCGGCCCCGCCGACATCGTCCTGGTCTTCGGCAGCTACCTGATCCCCCTGGCCGTGCTGGAGCTCTACTTCGCGGCGGGAAGAAACGGGAACGGCCTGTTCAAGGCGCTCGTCGCCGGCCTGGTGACAGCGGCCGCGATCTATACGGCCGCGGGCGTCTTCGGCGCGATAGCCTTCATGTGGCTGCCCCACCTCTAGCGGTCGCGCGGACCGCCTACGTCAAATTCGGTCGTACCCCCCGGCCCCTCGAAAAAGAACATATTGGCAACCGGAACAAACCGTGCACATAGTCCCGCTCACGAAACACAGGGGGCGGGTCCATGGCGGGTCTCTCCCGGAACCAGATGGGAATCATGGCAAGGGAGTCGAAGGCAGTGTCACAGGCGGCTTTGAAACTGGTGGGCAAGGAAGACGGCGACAAGCAGCGCGCGTTGGAGGCGGCGATCGCCCAGATCGACCGCGCCTTCGGCAAGGGCTCGGTCATGAAACTGGGCAAGGCCGGCGTGGTGGCCGAGATCGAAAGCGTCTCGACCGGCTCGCTGGGCCTGGACATGGCGCTGGGCATCGGCGGCCTGCCGGTCGGCCGGGTGATCGAGGTGTTCGGCCCCGAATCCTCGGGCAAGACCACGCTCGCGCTCCACACCGTCGCCGAGGTGCAGAAGAAGGGCGGCGTGGCCGCCTTCGTCGACGCCGAGCATGCGCTGGACCCGGTCTACGCCCAGAAACTGGGCGTGAACCTGGACGACCTGCTGGTCTCCCAGCCCGACGCCGGCGAACAGGCGCTCGAGATCGTCGACACCCTGGTCCGTTCCGGAGCCGTGGACATCGTGGTGGTCGACTCGGTCGCCGCCCTGACGCCCCGCGCCGAGATCGAGGGCGAGATGGGCGACAGCCTGCCGGGCCTTCAAGCCAGGTTGATGTCCCAGGCGCTGCGCAAGCTGACCGCCTCCATCTCCAAGTCGAAGTGCATTGTCCTGTTCATCAACCAGATCCGTCACAAGATCGGGGTGATGTACGGCTCGCCCGAAACGACGACCGGCGGCAATGCGCTGAAATTCTACGCCTCGGTCCGCCTGGACATCCGCCGCACCGGCGCGATCAAGGACCGCGACGAGGTCGTCGGCAACACCACCCGGGTGAAGGTGGTCAAGAACAAGGTCGCCCCGCCGTTCCGCGAGGTCATCTTCGACATCATGTACGGCGAGGGCATCTCCAAGCTGGGCGAAGTCATCGACCTGGGCGTCAAGGCCGGGGTGATCGAGAAGTCGGGCAGCTGGTTCTCCTATGACAGCCAGCGCATCGGCCAGGGTCGCGAGAACGTGCGCGCCTTCCTGAAGGCCAACCCCGACATCGCCGACGCCATCGAGAAGGCGGTGCGCTCCTCGACCACCAAGATCGCCGACGAGATGCTGGGTTCGCCCGAGCCTGACGAAGGCCAGGATCTGGAGGGCTGACCTTCCTCCCCCATCGGGGGAGGGGGACCATCCCGAGCCGATAGGCGAAGGATGGTGGAGGGGACGCCCGCCTCACCCCAACCCCGACCAACACCTTCCTTCGGCATCGGGCTTGAAGTGAGGATCAAGACACTTCTCCGGCCGGGTCCGTCGACCCGCCATCCGACCCCGCCGGGCCGGGCCGGACGGAGCGGCCGCCTGACCCCCCATGTCAGGCGGCCTTTTTTCGTCTGCGCTTGCCTGTCGCATCAGGAAGCGTAACCGTGGCGGTCGGGAGGATTTCACATGAGCGGAAACGGGTTCGGCGCCCAGGCGCGCGCGGCGATCCTTGCGGGCCTGGCGGGCGGCGCGGCGGACTTGCTGACGGCCTTCGTCATCTATCGACCGGCCAGCCCCGTCACCATCCTGCAGTCGGTCGCCAGCGGTCTGCAGGGGCCGGCCGCCTTCGAGGGCGAAACGACCAGCGCGGGGATCGGCCTGGTCGCCCACTTCGCCATCTCCATCGTCTTCGCCGCCCTGTTCCTGATCGCCGCCGGCATCGCGCCGGTCCTGCTCCGCAAGCCCCTGCTCTCGGGTCTGACGCTGGGGATCGGCGTCTATGGCGTGATGAACGCCATCGTCGTGCCGCTCTCCATGGCCCCGGCACGGATGCCGCCCCCGCCCCACATGATCGGCCTGGGCCTTCTGGCGCACGCCCTGTTCGGGATCGCCCTGGCGTTCACGGCCGCGCGGCTGCTGCACGCCAGACGTTAGGCCCGCAGTTCGATCCCGTTGCCGTCAGGATCGGTGATCGACATCGAATAGGCGTCGCCGGACGAGCCATAGCGCACCCCTTCGGACTCGATCTCCACCCCCTGGCGCTTCAGCTGGGCGCGCACCCGCTCCGGCTCGAAGCCGGCGATCCGCAGGCAGATGTGATCCACATTGTGCGCGTCCTGGTTCGCGGCCGGCCCGCCGCGGCGTCCGATCACGCCCTCGACAGGGACCAGGTCGATCAGCGATCCGCCGGCCCGGAGCTGGAACAGCCCCAGGTCGTCCCGTCGGCGCTCCAGCGGGCAGCCCAGGACCTGGGTATAGAAGCGCAGCGACGCCTCCAGGTCCTTCACCCGCAGCACCACGTGGTCGATCCCCGAGACGGTGAGGCCTTCGGTCGGTTCCAGATACTGAACGGTCATCGCGATCTCTCCTTGCCGGGCCCCTGCGGCCCATTTATCTTGAGGTCAAGATAATCTAATTTATCTCGACGTCAAGACATATTCGAGCCGCCATGTCCGAACCCGACCACATCGATCGCCTGCGGGCCCAATGGGCGCGCGAGCTGCCCGACCTCGACACTGGAGGCATGGAGGTGCTGGGCCGCGCCCGCCGCATCGTCTTGCAGAGCCGTCCGCCCATCGAGGCGGTGTTCGCCGCCCACGGCGTCGACGCCGGCGAGTTCGACGTGCTCTCGACCCTGCGCCGTTCGGGCCCGCCCTATACGCTCAGGCCGACCGAGCTCTACCAGTCGCTGATGATCTCCTCGGGCGGCCTGACCGACCGGCTGAACCGTCTGACCAGGGCCGGCCTGATCAGCCGTCCTCCGTCCCCCGGCGACAAGCGCAGCCTGCTGGTCCGCCTGACCGACGAAGGCCACGCCCGTGTCGAGGCCGCCTTCCGCCAGGACATGGCGCTCGAGGCCCGCCTGCTCGCCGGCCTGGACCCTTCCGATCGCCAGACCCTCGCCGGCCTTCTGCGCAAGCTGGCCCACGTCATGCAGGCCGCCGTCGAGGCCGAGAACGCCGATGGGTGATGCGTTCGGGGCGAAAGACCTATATGGACGCTGCCTCCCCTGCCCTTCCTGACTGACGTCCGCGACGAACCATGGCCAGCCTGAAACAGATCCGCTCGACCTTCCTCGACTACTTCGCGGCCGACGGCCACGAGAAGGTCCACTCGGCCCCGCTGGTGCCGCAGAACGACCCGACCCTGCTGTTCGTCAACGCGGGCATGGTGCCGTTCAAGGACTACTTCACCGGCGCGGCGACCCCGCCCTATCCGCGCGCCACCTCGTCGCAGAAGTGCGTGCGCGCGGGCGGCAAGCACAACGACCTGGACAACGTCGGCTACACCGCCCGGCACCTGACCTTCTTCGAGATGCTGGGCAACTTCTCGTTCGGCGACTACTTCAAGGAACACGCCATCGACCGAGCGTGGACCCTCGTCACCAAGGACTTCGGCCTGGATCCGAAGCGCCTGCTGGTCACCGTCTACATCGACGACGACGAGGCCTTCGACATCTGGAAGAAGGTCACCGGCTTCTCGGACGACAAGATCATCCGCATCGCCGGCTCGGACAACTTCTGGGCCATGGGCGACTCGGGCCCCTGCGGCCCCTGCACCGAGATCTTCTGGGACTACGGCGACCACGTCCCCGGCGGCCCTCCGGGCTCGCCCGACGAGGACGGCGACCGCTACGTGGAGATCTGGAACAACGTCTTCATGCAGTTCGAGAAGGAGAACGACGAGATCGTTCGCAAGCTGCCCAAGCCCAGCGTCGACACCGGCATGGGCCTGGAGCGCATCTCCTCGGTGCTGCAGGGCAAGAACTCGGTCTTCGACACCGACCTGTTCCAGACCCTGATCGCCGCCTCCGAGGAGGCCACCTCGACCAGGTCCGACGAAGTCCACGCCGCCAGCCACCGGGTCATCGCCGACCACCTGCGCAGCTCGTCCTTCCTGATCGCCGACGGCGTCACCCCGTCCAACGAGGGCCGCGGCTACGTGCTGCGCCGCATCATGCGCCGGGCCATGCGCCACGCCCACTTGCTGGGCGCGTCGGACCCGCTGATGCACCGCCTGGTGCCGACCCTGGTTTCGGAGATGGGCGAGGCCTATCCCGAGCTGAAGCGCGCCCAGCCCTTCATCGAGGATACGCTGAAGCAGGAGGAGATCCGCTTCCGCACGACCCTGTCGAAGGGCATGACCCTGTTCGATCAGGCCGTCGCCGACTTCCAGGACGGCGACATGCTGGACGGCCAGACGGCCTTCACCCTCTACGACACCTATGGCTTCCCGCTGGACCTGACCCAGGACGAGGCGCGCCGCCGCGGCTTCTCGGTCAATATCGACGGTTTCGAGGAGGCCATGGCCCAGCAGCGCGACCGCTCGCGCGAGCACTGGAAGGGCTCTGGCCAGACCGCCAACGCCGGCGAATGGCTGGCGCTGCGCGACCGCCTGGGGCCGACGGAGTTCACCGGCTATGAGACGGTCGAGGGTGTCGGCGAGGTCCTGGCTATCGTCCACGACGGCCAGTCCGTGGACCAGGTCGAGACGGGTCAGACCGCCGAGGTCGTCTTCGACCGCACGCCCTTCTACGGCGAGGGCGGCGGCCAGGCCGGCGACAAGGGCGAGATCGAATGGACCGACGCCTCGGGCCAGACCGGCGCGGGCAATGTGCTGGACGTCCAGAAGCATGGCGGCGACCTGTTCGCCCACAAGGTCGAGGTCACGTCCGGAACCCTGGCCATCAGCGCCCGCGTCCAGCTGCGGGTGAAGCCCGAGGCGCGCCTGACCACCCGCGCCAACCACTCGGCCGCGCACCTGCTGCACGCCGCGCTGAAGAACGTCCTGGGCCCGCACGTGGCCCAGAAGGGCCAGATGGTCGACGCCGAGCGCATGCGCTTCGACTTCAGCCACAACGCCCCGGTCACCGAGGAGGAGCTGGCGCGCCTGGAGGACGAGGTGAACGCCGTCATCCGCCAGAACATCCCCGCCGACACCCAGATGATGGCCCCGCAGGCCGCCATCGAGGCCGGCGCGGTCGCCCTGTTCGGCGAGAAGTACGGCGACGAGGTCCGCGTGCTGACCCTGGGCCGGGCGCTGGAAGGCGACGGGGCCTATTCGGTCGAACTGTGCGGCGGCACCCACGTGGCCCGCACCGGCGACATCGCCCTGTTCAAGATCGTGTCCGAGACCGGCATCGCCGCCGGCGTGCGCCGCATCGAGGCCTTCACCGGCGAGGCCGCCCGCCAGTATCTGCTGGCCCAGGCCAATGTGGCGCGGAAGCTGGCCCAGGGCTTCAAGGTCCAACCGGCCGACGTTCCGGCGCGGGTCGAGGCCCTGTCCGGCTCGGTCAAGACCCTGGAGAAGCAGGTCGCCGATCTGAAGAAGCAGCTGGCGCTCGGCGGCGGTTCGGGCGGAAACGCGGCCCCGGAGGAGATCGGCGGCGTCAAGCTGATCGCTCGCGTCCTGGACGGCGTCGACGGCAAGGGCCTGCGCGGCGTGGCCGAGGACTTCCGCAAACAGGTCGGCTCGGGCGTCGTCGCCCTGATCGGCGTGACCGACGGCAAGGCGGCGGTCACCGTCGCCGTGACCTCGGACATGACCGGCGAGGTCAACGCCGCCGACCTGGCCCGCGCGGCGGTCCTGGCCATGGGCGGCCAGGGC
>NZ_JBNFOJ010000166.1:0-6789 GCF_057364705.1 Brevundimonas sp. CURTG3B2_SDJG | reverse complement strand
GACCATCACCGCGGCTGCGGAGGCGGCCTTGTCCGCCGTGGGGTCTGGCAGGGCGACGTCCGTGTCCGAAGCCGGCGCCGTCTCGACGTCGATCACGGCGGCGAGCAATCCCTCGAAGCCCACGGTGTCGCCGGCCGGGGACCCTTGCGGGGTCGCCGGCAGGGCGGGCGCGATCATGGACAGCAGGGCTTGCGCGGACATGGGGCCTGGGGCGGGTCGCCGAAGGGGTGGATTGGCGCCTGCTGCGCCGGACATTCGGACCTCGCGGCGCAAGTCGCGGGCCAAACGGTCAAGTCTTTGTTATTGCCGGATTATGCTCTCCATCGACGGCGGCGGCCCACCCCGAAGCGAGGTCCAAACTTGCCGCGTGCCGACGATTCTTCGCGCCGCGCGTCGAAAAACACCGTCCGAAGCGTTCGCATGGACGTTCTGAAGCGGATGATCCGCGGACTGTGGGGGCGAGGTCGTCAATCCCGGACGCCTCCGTCCGCGAATTGGCCCGCGGCTTGCGCGCCTATCGTGCCATGACCGAGGCGCGAAACGCGAATATGCGTAATTTCAGCAGCTTGGCCTGGAGGCGCGTGAGCGCCGCCGGGCAAAAAACGCGCGCCGCCCAGCAGGCCTTGCCGGGCGCGCGCATGGAGCCCCGCGCATGTCGCTGAACGCCATCATGAACACGGCGAACTCCGGTCTGGTCGCGGCCCAGACCCAGCTTCGCGTGGTCTCGGACAACGTCTCCAACGTCAACACGCCCGGCTACGTCCGCAAGATCGCCGACCAGCAGACCCTGGTCAGCCAGGGAATCGGGTCCGGCGTGGAGGTGGCGCGGATCCGCCTGGCCACCGACCGTTTCCTGCAGGCGGCCAGCCTGAACGCCGGAGCCGAGGCCTCGCGCCAGGGCGTGCGCCACGAACTGTATGACCGCATCCAGTCGCTGTTCGGCGATCCCGGCGGCAAGACCGGCTTCTTCTCGCAGGTCGACGGCGTTTTCGCCGCCTTCGCCGCGAGCGCCGAGGACCCGACCTCGTCGCCGCGCCGGCAGGACGCCTTGTTCAAGACCCAGGCCCTGTTCGACGAGGCCAGCCGGATCGCCAAACAGATCCAGGCCGTGCGCGAGGACGCCGACGGACGGGTCCAGAGCGCGGTGGAGAAGGCCAACAGCCTGCTGCAGCAGATCGAGGGGCTGAACCTGGAAATCGCGCGGGCGACGGTGGTCAACGGCGACGCCTCGGGCGCCGAGACCGCCCAGTCGGCGCTGATCGGGCAGCTGGCCGAGCTGATGGACATCCGCGTGACGGTTCGGCCGGTCGGCGGGGTGTCGATCCGCACCGGCAACGGGACGCTGCTGGCCGGCGAAGGGGCGGCGACGCTCGGCTACAACCGCGCCGGCACGGTGACGGGCGAGACGGCCTTCAACGAGATCTGGATCACCGAACCCGGCGGACAGAAGCGCGCTCTGCTGGACAGCGTCACCTCGGGCGAGATCAAGGGCCTGGTCGAGCTGCGCGACATCGAGGCGCCGGCCGCGGCCGAACGGCTGGCCGAGCTGATCACCCATGTGGCCGACGAGCTGAACCGCGCGCACAACGCCAACACCTCGGCGCCGCCGCCGACCAGCCTGACCGGCCGCAACGTGGGCCAGTCGTTCGAGAACGCCATCGCCGGGTTCACCGGCCGTCGACCGTGGCGGTGACCAATGCGGCGGGCGTGATCCAGGCACGGGCCGACATCGTCTTCAGCGGCGCGACGATGACGATCAACGGCGTGGCGACGACGCCCGCCAACTTCCTGGCCGACCTGAACGCCCAGTTGGGCGGGGCGGCCACGGCCAGCTTCGTGGACGGCAAGCTGACGATCGCGGCCTCGGGGACCAATGGAGTGGCGGTCGCCGACGACCCGACCACGCCGTCGAACAAGTCCGGGCGCGGCTTCTCGCACTATTTCGGCCTGAACGACCTGATCTCGACCGACCGGCCGGCGCTGTACGACATCGGGCTGACGGCGGCCTCGCCCCACGGCTTCACGCCGGGCGAGACCCTGACGCTGCGATTCACCGGCGAGAGCGGCGCCAAGCTGCGCGACCTGGAGGTGACGGTGCCTCCGGGAGGGACGGTCGGCGACCTGATCAACGCGCTGAACGACCCGGCCAGCGGCATCGGGCGGTTCGGCTCGTTCTCCCTGGCTGCGGACGGCACGCTGAAGTTCACCGGCGTGGGCAATCCGCCGCCCCGGCTGAGCGTTTTGGAGGACCGCACGACGCAGGTTCCGTCGGGCGTCTCGGTGACCGAGCTGTTCGGGATCGGCGGGGGCGTTCGCGCCTCGCGGGCCGACGGCTTCTCGCTCAGGGCCGACATCCGGCAGAATCCTTCGAAGCTGGCGCTGGCCCAGCTGAACCTGGCCGTGGCGCCGGGCGTCTCGGCGATAAGCACCGGCGACGGGCGAGGGGCGCTGCTGCTGGCCGACGCCGGCGAGCGGGCGGCCAACTTCCAGGCGGCGGGAGATTCGGCGGGCGGATTGATCTCGGTCTCGCGCTACGCCTCGGAACTGGCCGGCGACATCGGCGGCAAGGCGGCGGCGGCCGAGAACCGCAAGAACACCGCCCAGGCGCTCTACAGCGAGGCCACGGCGCGCCAGACGGCGCACGAGGGGGTCAACCTGGACGAGGAGCTGGTGCTGATGACGACCTATCAGCAGGCCTACAACGCCTCCGCGCGTCTGATCCAGGCGGCCAAGGACATGTACGACACGCTTCTGGGGATGGTGTGATGACCCGCGTCGCGACCTTCGGAAACTATCAATCGGCCCTGCTGGACCTGATGAAGGCCCAGACCCGGGCGGCCGAGGCCCAGGAACGGTCTCGACCCAGAAGAACGCCACCGACCTGACCGGGTTCGGGCGTCAGTCCGAAACGCTGACGGCGCTGAAGGGCGCGCAGAGCCGCATCCAGGGCTTCATGGACACCTCCGAGGCGGTGACGGCGCGGCTGACCACCCAGGACCTGGCCCTGACCCAGATCGGCGACGGCGTCGATGCGCTGAGGAAGGCGGTGGGCAACGCGCTTTCGACGGACTCGGCCGGGTCGCTGATGCTGGAGATGGAAGGGCAGTTCCAGACGATCCGCGGCGGGCTGAACATGCGCCACCAGGGCGGCTACCTGTTCTCGGGCGCCAAGACGAATACGCCGCCGCTGGACATCGCCAACCTGGCCGAGCTGCAGGCCGCGCCCAGCGTGGCGTCGATCTTCCACAACGACACCCTGAAGACCGCCAGCCGGGTGGCCGACGGCACGACGCTGGAAACCGGCTTCCTGGCCGACGAGGTCGGCGCGGATGTGATGAGCATCCTGCGCGACATCCAGACTTATCACACCGGCCCGAACGGCCCGCTTTCCGGCAAGGTGACCGAGGCGCAGAAGACCTTCCTGACCACTCAGCTGTCGCGGCTGGAGCAGGCGGCGACCGGCGTGATCGACAAGACCGCCAAGACCGGCTCCCTGGCCAACCAGGTCGAGAGCGTCACCGCCAGTCACAAGGCCCAGCTCGGGTCGCTGGACGAACTGGTGTCGAACCGGACGGACGCCGACATGGCCCGGGCGGTGACCGACCTGCAGCTGTCGCAGATCGCCATCCAGGCCTCCGCGCAGGTGATCAGCCAGCTGCGCCAGGTGTCGCTGCTCAACTTCCTGAGCTGACGCGACAAATTATCCGAACGGCCACGCTGGACCCCTTCCTTGAAGGGGAACATAAAGCGAACAAATGGCCCAACTCGATCTCCGCAGGAAGCTGTCGATCCTCGCCGACGCGGCCAAGTACGACGCCAGCTGCGCGTCATCGGGAACGTCGAAGCGCGACTCCGTGAGCGGCAGGGGCGTCGGCTCCACCGAGGGGATGGGCATCTGCCACGCCTACACGCCGGACGGGCGGTGCGTGTCGCTGCTGAAGATTCTGCTGACCAATTTCTGCATCTACGACTGCGCCTACTGCATCAACCGGGCGTCCTCGAACGTGGAGCGGGCGCGGTTCGGGGTGGACGAGGTCGTCGCCCTGACGCTGAACTTCTACAAGCGCAACTACATCGAGGGCCTGTTCCTCTCGTCCGGCATCATCCGCTCGGGCGACTACACCATGGAGCAACTGGTCCGGGTGGCGCGCACGCTGCGCACCGAGCACGACTTCCGCGGCTACATCCACCTGAAGCTGATCCCCGAAGCGGATCCGGGGCTGGTCGAGGAGGCCGGCCTGTACGCCGACCGGCTGTCGGCCAACATCGAACTGCCCCGCGACGAGGCGCTGAAGCGGCTAGCGCCGCAGAAGGACGTGGGCGTCATCAAGAAGGCGATGGGGCAGGTGCGGCTGAGGGCGGAGGCGGCGCGCCCGGAAAAGCGCGATCGGGCCAAGCCCCCGGCCTTCGCGCCCGCGGGCCAGTCGACCCAGCTGATCATCGGGGCCGACGGCGCGCCGGATTCAGAGATTCTGGACCGCTCGGCGTCGCTGTATGGCGGCTACAGCCTGCGCCGGGTCTACTACTCCGCGTTCAGCCCGATCCCGGACGCGTCGTCCGCCCTGCCTCTGGCCAAGCCGCCGCTGGCGCGCGAGCACCGTCTGTACCAGGCCGACTGGCTGATGCGGTTCTACGGTTTCTCGCCGCCCGAGATCGGCGAGGCGATGACGGCGGGCATGCTGGACCTGGCGATCGATCCCAAGCTGGCCTGGGCGCTGAACCGGCGCGACCAGTTCCCGGTAGATGTGAACGCGGCGCCGCGCGAGAGCCTGCTGCGGGTGCCGGGCCTGGGGGTGAAGAGCGTCGACCGGATCGTGTCCGTGCGGCGCTGGCGCAGGCTGAGGCTGGAGGACGTGGCCCGCCTGTGCCGGGGGATCGACAAGGTGCGGCCCTTCATCGTCGCGCTGGACTGGACGCCGGGCGGGCTGACCGACGCGGCGGACCTGCGGGCGCGGCTGACCCCCGAGCCGGCGCCCGCCCAGATGAGCCTGTTTTGATGCGCGTCGCGATCCTGGCGCACGAAACGGACTTCGAGGGTTGGCGCAAGGCTGCGCGCGCTTTCCGGATGCAGGGCGTGCGGCCGGGAGAAGCCCGGTTCGAGATCGCAGGCGAAGGGCAGAGCGATCTTTTCTCCTCCGCTCATCCTCGCGAATGCCGGAATCCAGATGCAGGCTCAATGGAGGTCGGGAAGCTCTCGATGGTTTCCTCTGTGATGGAAGCGGAGACAGTCAATCTGGGTCCCGGCATTCGCCGGGATGAACGGAAAATGAGAGACTTCACCGTTCCCCGCGCCTTCGTCGATCTGGCCCAGGACGTGATCCTGCACCGGTCCGCGGACCGGTTCGACCTGCTGTACCGGCTGCTGTGGCGGCTCCAGGTCGAACCCGAACTGATGCGGGTAGTTGCGGACGCCGACGTCGCCGACGCGCTGGACCGGGCCAAGGGCGTCGGCCGGGCCAGCCACAAGATGAAGGCCTTCGTGCGCTTCCGGCGGACCGAGGGCCCGGAGGGCGAGGCCTGGGCCGCCTGGTTCGAGCCGGCGCACCGGGTGCTGGAGAAGACCGCGCCCTTCTTCGCCCGGCGCTTCGCCACCATGCGCTGGTCGATCCTGACGCCGGACGGCTCGGCCTTCTGGGACACGCGGAGCCTGGCCTTCGGCCCGCCCGCGTCGCGCGACGCGGCGCCGGCGGAGGACGAGGTCGAGGAGTTCTGGAAGACCTACTACGCCTCCACCTTCAACCCGGCGCGGCTGAAGCTTCGGACCATGCAGGGCGAGATGCCCAAGCGGTACTGGAGGAACCTGCCCGAGGCGGCGCTGATCCCGGAACTGACGGCCCGGTCGGCGGTTCGAACTGAGGCCATGGTCGCCGCGCCTGTTCCCGAACCCAATCGCCGCCTGGCGAAGACGCTGTCGCGGATCACCCGCGACCAGGCGTTCGAGGAGGGCTTCGTCCCATCGTCGCTGACCGAGCTGGACCAGGCGGTGCAGGCCTGCCGCCGCTGCCCGCTGTGGCGCGACGCCACCCAGGGCGTCTGCGGGGAGGCGCGCGCAAGGCCCGGCTGATGATCGTGGGCGAACAGCCGGGCGACCAGGAGGACCTGGCGGGGCGGCCGTTCGTCGGCCCGGCCGGCCGCGTGCTGGACGCCGCGCTGGAAGAGGCCGGGATCGACCGCGAGGACGCCTTCGTCACCAACGCGGTCAAGCATTTCAAGCACGAACCGCGCGGCAAGCGCCGTCTGCACAAGACCCCGACGGCGAGCGAGGTCAGCGCCTGCCGCTGGTGGTTGGACGCGGAACGGAGACTTGTGAAGCCGAAGGTGATCGTGACGCTAGGCGGAACGGCGGCGCTGGGAGTGCTGGGGCGCAAGGCGGCGGTGACCAAGGAGCGGGGACAGCCGATGACATTGCCGGACGCGACGGCCCTTCTGACCGTTCACCCGTCCTATCTGCTGCGCATGCCCGATCGACAGGCGGCCGAGCGCGAACGGGGGCGGTTCGTCGACGACCTGATCCGGGCGCGGGCCCTGTTGTAAACCCGTAAATGCTTGAAACTGTGCCTGAACCAACACGCCGTAACGGCGTTGTCATCCGCTGTTGACCGTTTCCCCTCGCGGGCCGTGGTCAAAGCAAGCGGGGCGATTTAGGTAGGGGGCATGGCCGTAGCGGATTTTCAGATCCGACGACGGCGGGGCCTGGGTTGACCCTGCGTCTGGCCGGCGACTGACCGCGACCGAGCTCGGCGCGCCTCGCGCCGGCTGGGCGACGCCCTGCGCAACCGTCCGGTCGCG
>NZ_JBNFOJ010000165.1:0-6794 GCF_057364705.1 Brevundimonas sp. CURTG3B2_SDJG | reverse complement strand
CGGGCGGGAGCCCTGGTGATCCGCGCGCGGAGCGGGCCGTGCGTGGGCTGGCTGAACATCGACAAGCCGCTGACGATCATCGGCGAGGGCGGCTTCGATCCCCGCGACTGGCCGAACCGGGGCCGAGCCGACCCTGCAGGCCCCCGACGGCCTGCCCTGCATGACGGTGGCCGCGGGCGTGCGCGTCGACATCCGCGACATGGTCTTCGCCTCGCCCCGCGCCGGCGACGCGGCCTGCATCGTGGGCTACGGCGCCGAGATCGTCATGAACCGGGTGGGCTTCCATCACGCGGGCGACGAGGCGGCGATCTACGCCGACGGCGGCCTGCTGGACATCCGCAACGCCGTGCTGGACGCCCAGACCATCGCCCCGGCCATCGTCGCCGATGGCGCGGTGCTGAACGCCTGGGAGCTGACCGTCTCGGGCGCCCAGTCGGGCCTGGAGCTGATCCCCGGGGCCGGCCAGACCTCGCGCATCGGGGCCACCACCCTGAAGGGGACCAACGCCCCCAACAGCTTCGGGCCGCGCTCGATCGGCCTGCTGGTGCGCTCGGGCCGCGAGTATGGCCGGGTCGAGGTCGAGAACACGGCCATCTGCGGCTATGTCGAGGGCGTGGTGGTGGAAGGCGCCTCGGTCTCGGTCGACAACAGCCGCATCTGCCGGTCCGACAAGGGGGCGGTGCTGTACTCGGGCGAGCTGCGCCTGACCGACAGCCGCATCCGCGCCTCGACCGTGGGCGTCGCCGCCGCGGCCGGCCATGCGGTGGTGCTGGACAACGTCTTCGCCGGGGTGCGCGAGGTGATCTACCGCGAGCCCCGCGCCTCGGTGGAGGCGCGGGGCAACCGGGTGTGGTCGCAGCACGTCTGCCGGCCCCAGTTCCGCGACCGCTATCGCGGCCGGTACGAACCCTACTGGCGGCCCGGCGACGGCTGGGAGTGCGCCCGGGGCTCCTATCCGCGCGACTGGTGGAGCCAGGAGGATGGCCTGCTGGGCGTGGAGTACCAGGACGACGGCTACCGGTTGGACGGCTACGACGACTACCAGGACGGCGAGGGTTGGTACGACCGCGACGGCCGCTACGTCAGCGACCCGCGCTACCGCGGCGAGGACCGCTGGAGCCGGGGCGGGCGGTCGCGGTAGGTGATGGTAGCGAGTTCGATCACGCGTATTGGTCGCTGACCGCTAACTCGGGCCTGTACTCGACCTCAGCCGAAGTCACAGAGGCCGCGAAACAACAGCTGGACTGGCTCAAACCGTAAGGGCCGCTTCTCACTCTTAAGCGACCGTCAGCTCTCGGCCCATTGCTGATATTGCCGCCGCAGGCATAGTTCCTCCATGGATCTGAACACCATCCTGTCGGCTCTCTCGGGCAAGCGGGTCTCCGCCAAAACGGTGCCAGGGAACACCGTGGAAGTTTGGCTAGATGTCCCGCCACGATCTGACGACGCTCTCGTCATCGCTGTGGACGCGCCCTGGAGGCTTGTTCAGGCCGGTAGCGTGATCACAACGAGCGCGGAAATTCCCTGGGAGAAGGAAGAGGGAGAGAGCCAGTTCGATTATCAGGCCCGTAACGATGCCGCTCGGAGGGCGACAGACATCCTCATTGACCGGGTTCTCGAGGGTGCATCTTGCGACGGAAGCACCGGCGATCTGACGATCACCTTCGACGATGATCTGATCCTGCAATCCTTCACCGTCTGGCGGGACGAACCACAGTGGACACTACGCCTCTACGCCGAAAGTCGACGAGTTGGCCCCGGTCTCGATGAAGCGATCTAGCGTCCGCTTTCCACCCCGCGCGGATTTCCAGCGCGTCCGCTTTCGCGCCGGACAAGGGTTTGTCGGTGACAGTCCATCCCCGTCATCCTCGGGCGTGTCCCGAGGATCCATTTATCCGCCACCCCGACGGTTGAGGGTTGGCTGTCCAATCAACGCGTCACCTCGTCAGAATTTCGAAGGCGCTGACCGATGGATCCTCGGGACACGCCCGAGGATGACGGGGGAAGAAGCGGACCTACAGGTCCAGCCGCGGAACCCGGACCCCGCCGAACCGGTTCCCGTTCCGACGGCCGCGGCCGTTCCGGTCGCCGCCGCCAGCGGAGAAGACCCATGGCGGACGATCCTTCCCCCCACGAACTGATCATGGCCAGCCGGGTGACCGGCGCGGCTGTGTTCAACAAGGACGGCGAGCGTATCGGCCACGTCGAGGACCTGTCGATCGAGAAGCGGTCCGGCCGGACGCTCTACGCCATCATGTCCTTCGGCGGCTTCCTGGGCCTGGGCGAGCATCTGCACCCGCTGCCCTGGTCGATCCTGGAGTTCGACAGCGCCCTGAACGGCTATGTCGTGCCCCTGGACCGGGCGGCGCTGGAGAAAGCCCCCTCGCTGGATCGGGCTCGGCTGGAGGAGCTGGGCGCCGGCGACGCCTGGCGCACCCAGCTGTTCGCCTACTACGGCCCCTACGGCGCGCCGCCGTACATCTGAGGGCGGAGGGGTGGTAGGCCCGGCAGGACTCGAACCTGCAACCAGACCGTTATGAGCGGTCGGCTCTAACCATTGAGCTACGGGCCCCCAGAGGGAACGCACGGGCCTAGCAGGCGGCCCGGCGGCTTGCCAAGCGTCATCGGCCGAGCCTCTCGTCCGCCTTGGAGGTGTCGCCGATTTCACGTGGATGAACGGTTTCTGCCAATGGAGCCTGCCGGGCCGTTCAGGCGTTAAACGCCAAGGTTCAGCCACGGACGCCGGCCACGGTGGCCGCTCGGATCGTCCTCGTTTCCAACGGAGCTATTGAATGACCTCCCGCACCGCCGCCCTGCCGGCCGTTTCCAACCGCGCCCTGATGATCGGCGGCGCGCTGATGGCGGCCGCGGCCCTGACGGTCGCCGCCCCCTCGGCTCACGCCCAATCCCAACCGCAAGGAGGCTCGCCCTTGACCATCCAGGCCGTCACCGAGCGCCCGTCGCTGAACCTGTCGGCCTATGGCGAGGTCAAGGCCGCGCCCGACATGGCCACGATCAACTTCGCCGTGGTCACCGAGGCCCAGACCGCGGCCGAGGCGATGAGCCAGAACGCGACCCGCATGAACGAGGTCATGGCCGCCCTGCGCCGCGCCGGAATCCCGGCGGGCAAGATCCAGACCTCGGGCCTGAATCTGTCGGCGCAGTACGACTACGTCCAGAACGAGCCGCCGAAGCTGCGCGGCTACCAGGCGTCCAACCAGGTGACGGTGATCATCGAGGACCTGACCAAGGTGGGTTCGACCGCCGACGCGGTGGTCTCGGCCGGGGTCAACCAGATCAACGGCATCAGCTTCGGCCTGAAGGACCCGACGGCGGCCGAGAACCAGGCGCGCCAGCTGGCGGTCCAGGCCCTGCAGGCCAAGGCGGCGCTCTACGCCCAGGCCCTGGGCGTCGATCTGGGCGGCGTGCGCTCGGTGACCGAGGGTGGCGGCTACATGCCCCAACCGCCGCGCCCGATGTACGCCCGCGCCGAGATGGCGATGGACGCCGGCGGCACCCCGGTCTCGGCCGGCGAGCTGACGATCCGGATCGACATCACCGGCGTGTACGACCTGAATCGGTAACGCCTTCGGCGAGTGGTTAGTGGTTGGTGGTTAGTGGTTGCGGCGTCGTCGCCGGCTGCTGATCGCTAGCCGCTAGCCGCTCGTTCGACCACCGCCTGAAATCCGTCATTCCCGGCCTTGTGCCGGGAATCCATGAACGCCGAAGGTTGGAACCGAGACCCCCTGGCCGCCTCTCGCGGCTATGGATGGCCGGGACAAGCCCGGCCATGACGGAAGGGCGCGGGAAGTTCATCGACCGCGGACGACTGTCCGAGGGCCCAGGTCTCCATCCCGCTACTCGGCCTCGCGGGCCAGCATCAGGGTCACGCCGAAATTCAGGCCGTAGCAGATGCCGACCAGGGCCAGGACCACGATCGGAGCCTCGTCCACGAAGAACAGGGGCAGGCTCCAGGGCAGGCCCAGGATCTTGGCCGGCAGGAAGGTGAGGGCGCTGGCCGGCAGGCCCAGGACGGCCACGCCCGCCGGCGTCGCCAGCATCAGGGCGACCGCGCCGGCCAGGGCGTAGGCCAGGAACAGCGGCCACTTCAGCATGCGGATCGCGTGGTTCATCGGACGATCTCCCTGACGAACAGGGAAATCCCGCCGCGCGCGGAGGTCAAGCCGCGCGCTTGATCTCGTTGGCGTCGTCCAGCAGCACGACGGTGGGGGACCACTGGCGGGCCTCTTCCTGCGGCATCTGGCCGTAGGTGACCACGATCACCTTGTCGTTCTTCTGGACCAGGCGGGCGGCGGCGCCGTTGACGCCGATGACCTTGGAGCCTCGCGGGGCCTCGATGGCGTAGGTGGTGAAGCGCGCGCCGTTGGTGATGTTCAGCACGTCCACCTGCTCGTGCGGAAAGATGCCCGCGGCGTCCAGCAGGTCGGCGTCGATGGCGATCGAGCCTTCGTAGTCGAGGTCGGCCTGGGTCACCGTGGCGCGGTGCAGCTTGGCCTTCATCAGGGTGACCAGCATGGGGAGACGCCGATCCATCATGACGCGGGGCGATAGGCCCCCGCTCGCAGACCGCTCATATAGGGATTTCGGGAGAGTGCATCAATCGCGCTTTCGGCGGCGCACCATGATCATGCTGCGAACGCGTTCGCCCGTTACGGGACGTTCATTTGACGGAAGCCTTTGCCGCTCTATGGTCAAAATGTGGCCATCACCCGGCCCGCGCCCCGGACGACGTCGCTCTCCATGAAGCAATTCTTCCTGACCATGGGCGGCGTCTTCGCCGGCCTGCTGCTTTTCTTCGTCATCGTGCCGTTCCTGCTGATCACGGTGGCGATCAGCGCGGCCTCGTCCAAGGAGCCGACGCCGTCGCATACGGTGCTGGAGCTGGACCTGCGCGAGGGGCTGACCGACCAGGCGCCGAACAATCCGTTCGCCGTCTTCGGCGGCTCGGGCCTGTCGACGATGCAGATCGTCGACACCCTGGCCCAGGCCGAGACCGACAGCCGGGTGAAGGTCCTGCTGATCCGCCTGCCCGAGGCGGGGGTGACGCCGGCGGCGGCCGACGAAATCCGCCAGGCCGTGCGGCGCTTCCGCCGGGCGGGCAAGACGGTGATCGCCCATAGCCAGGGCTTCCAGCCGGTGGGAACCACCGTCTCCAGCTACATGGTCGGGGCCTCGGCGTCCGAGCTGTGGATGCAGAACACCGCCAGCTTCCAGCTGGCGGGCTTCTCGGCGGACTCGATCTTCCTGGGCCGCGCCTTCGACAAGTACGGCGTGAACGCCGAGTTCGAGCAGCGCTACGAGTACAAGAACGCCGTCAACGAATACACCGAGAGCGATTTCACCCCCGCCCACCGCGAGGCGATGACAGCGTGGATGACCTCGATCTACGACAGCGCCCTGGCCAACGCGGCCCAGGACCGCCGCACGACCCTGCCGCAGCTGAAGGCGACCATCGAGGCGGGCCCCTATTCGGCGGACCAAGCCCGTCAGCTGCGCCTGGTCGACAAGATCGGCCAGGTCGAGGAGGCCGAGACGGAAGCCAAGCGCCGGGCCGGGCGCGGGGCGCAGATCGTGGAGTTCGCCGACTACGCCTCGGCGATCGGCGAGCGGACGGGCTCGGGCGGCCAGACGATCGCCATCGTCGGCGGCGAGGGCGCGATCCTGACGGGGACCGGCGGAAACGCCGATCCGTTCGGCAGCGGCTCGTCGATCCGGTCGGACGACGTGGCCGAGGCGATCTACGACGCCATCAAGGACAAGTCGGTCAAGGCCATCGTCTTCCGGGTCTCGTCGCCGGGCGGCTCGCCCGAGGCGTCGGAACAGATCCTGGCGGCGGTGCGCGCGGCCAAGGCGGCCGGCAAGCCGGTGGTGGTCTCGATGGGCGACTATGCGGCCTCGGGCGGCTACTGGATCAGCTCGGAAGCCAACTGGATCGTGGCCCAGCCCACGACCCTGACCGGTTCGATCGGGGTGTTCGGCGGCAAGTTCGTGCTGGCGGAGGCGCTGGGCCGGTTCGGCGTGGACATGCGTCCGCTGTCGATCGGCGGCCAGTACGCGGACGCCTTCTCGCCGTCGCAGCCGTTCACGGCGGCGCAGCGGGCGGCCTTCGCGGCTCAGATCGACCGGACCTACGAGGAGTTCATCGCCCGGGTGTCGACCGGCCGGCGGCTGCCGGCGGCGCGGGTGCGCGAGATCGCCCGCGGCCGGGTCTGGACCGGCGCCCAGGCCCACCGGATCGGCCTGGTCGACCAGCTGGGCGGCCTGGAGGAGGCCATCGCCAAGGCCAAGGAGCTGGCCCGCATCCCGGCCGATCAGGACGTCCGGTACAAGCGCTTCCCGACCCCGGAATCGCCCTTCGAGGCCCTGTCCAAGGCGTTCGGCGTCTCGGGGGAGGCGGCGCGGGTCCTGGTGGGCATCGGCGGCGTCATGAGCGACCCGCAGGCCGAAGCGGCGGTTCGTCGCATCCAGATCGAGCGGGCGCGGGCCTCGGGCGCGTCGGTGCTGGCCGATCAACCGTACTGAGGCGGTTCAAGCCTGGCCGGACACTCGCCTGTGAAGGGCCTGCTCATTGACCGTTCAGGGCGATGGACCGACATTGGGCGTTCGGCGTTGTTCGCAGCGCCCCTGAAGGTGAATCCATGACCCAGTCCGACCGTCTGATCTTCGCCAACGCCGGCGCCCGCCGCGCGGGCGGCCTGCTGGCCCCCGTGATGTGGCTGGCCGGCATGATCGCGACCGTCGCCGCCATGACCATCGGCGCGCTGCTGGCGGTG
>NZ_JBNFOJ010000164.1:0-6817 GCF_057364705.1 Brevundimonas sp. CURTG3B2_SDJG | reverse complement strand
CGCCGCGGCGCCGTCCATCGCCGGGGCGCCGGATCGGTTCGGAACCCTGGACGCCGACGGCGACGGTTCGGTGAGCCTGGCCGAATTCGGCGGTCTGGACGCCGACGGCGACGGCCGGGTCACCCGGGCGGAGTTCAGCCGAGGCCGGTGAACATCCGGCCGCCGCGCAGGCTGAGCCACGTCCACGGTTTGAACAACGATGCGCCAGGCCGCCAGGAGGCGACGATGAAGCGCGCCCTGCCGACCAGGTTTTCGGCCGGGACGAAGCCCATGCCCACGCCCTGGGGCCAGCGGCTGTCGGCCGAGTTGTCGCGGTTGTCGCCCATCACGAAGTAGCGGCCGGCCGGAACCCGATAAGTCTCGGTGTCGTCGCCGGGCCGCCCTGGGCCCTGGTCGAAGACGGCGTGGCGGCGCCCGGCCAGCGTTTCGTCGAAACGGGCGACCGGCAGGCCGCTCTCCGGGTCGACGGCGTTCGGAGCCGTCAGCGTCCGGACCACCGCCCTGCCGTTGACCGAAACCACGCCCCCGGAGATCTGGATGCGGTCGCCGGGCAGGCCGATCACCCGCTTGATCACGGCCTCGGCCTCCTCTCCGGGCTTCTTGAACACTACGATGTCCCCGCGGGCGGCCGGACGGGCGAACACCTGGCCCTTGAAGAGCGGCGCGCCGAACGGCAGCGACCAGCGGCTCCAGCCGTAATCGAACTTGGAGATCACCACATAGTCGCCGACCAGCAGGTTCGGCTCCATCGAGGCGGAGGGGATGGTGTAGGGCTGGAACAGCAGCACCCGGACCGCGAGAGCGGCGGCCAGGGCGACGGCGACGGTTTTCAGGGTGTCCAGGAGGTCGTGGGATCGGGAGGGGGCGGTGGGCTGGGTCATGAAGGCCGAGGGAAGAGAACGCCCTCGACCTCGGCAACGAAAGACGTGTCCGGACAGCCTGCGAATCGTGTCCGGACGGTCCGCGCGGGCCAGGCCGCTCGCCAGACGGCGGCGCTGGACCGCTTGGGCGATCGCTCGAAAGATCCGTCGCAACTGGCCGCGGACGCGGTCTTGCAGGTCATCGTCCGGAAGGCCGCGGCGAAGCGGCAGATTTCCAAACTTTAACTTGCGGCGCGGGTCCCGCCGTCGCCTTTGTGCAGCCCGCTATCAGAGGCTGTTTCGTGACCGGTCCGCTCCAACTTCGCCTCAACCCGAGGCTTCGACCGGCCGCCTACAGGCCCGTCTTCGAGCGGCATGGGCGTCTCCACGTCCCGGGCTTCCTCGACCCCCCGTCCGCGACCCGTTTGTACGGCGCGGTGGCGGACGCCGACGACTGGACCCGGTCGATCCACGTGACCAAGGGCGAGGATCTGGACATCAGCGTCCGGGACCTGGAGGCCCTGCCCGCCGGGGAGCGAGAGCGGTTCGAACGGGGGCTCGTCGATTCCAGCGACGACAGTCTCCAGTACATGTTCGACACGGTGCGGATCTCGGCTGAGCTCAAGGCGGGCCGGACGGTGGCTGCGCCGATGCGGGCGGTGCACGACTTCATAAACGGGCCGGCGTTTCTCACCTTCGTCGCCCAGCTGACCGGAGATCAGCGACCGGCCTTCGCCGACGTTATGGCGACCCGCTACCTGCCCGGACATTTCCTCACCGCCCACGGCGACGAAAACCCGCTGGAGCGACGGCTCTACGCCTATGTGCTCAATCTCACGCCTGACTGGCGTGCGGACTGGGGCGGCGTCCTGATGTTCCTCGACGAGGACGGGCATGTGGCGGAGGGCTATGTGCCGGCCTTCAACGCCCTGAACATCTTCTCGGTCCCGCAGACCCACGCGGTCTCCATGGTGACGCGGCTGGCCCGGACGCCGCGTCTGTCCGTCACGGGTTGGATCCACGCTCGGGACTGAGAGACCGCCGAGATTGTGACCGACTTGCGGCGATGAGTTACAGGCCTGTAAGGTTGGGTCATGGACCCGGCTCGCCAAAGCTTCGACGACACGCCCTCGATCCGGCCGGTCCGGCTCGCCCCGCTCGAGCCGCCGCCCGCGGTCCCGGATCTCGACTGGAGGGACGAAGGGTGTTTCCAGCGGGCCGTCCCGCCGGCCTCGCTGATCGAGTTCGCCGCCGCCGCCCTTCGGCGGGCCGGTCTCCGCATCGACGGAGAGGCCTCGCTGATCCGCCATCAGGCGGCGGGCCGAGGCCTTCCCGAGGAGCCCTCCGCGGCGCCGTTCGGATTCGCCCTCGACATGAGCGGCTCGCGACATGCGGTGGACGGCGGCGTGCTGTTGTTCCGCGACGAGGGAGAGCGGGTCTTCGGCTGGCGGCCGGAGGCCGGCGCCCTCACCATATGGAGAGGCGAGACGCCCGACGTCACCGAGCTGGCGCCCGGCGCGCCCCCGCGGATCACCCTCGTCGGCGGGGCGGCCGGCCTCTAGGGCTTCGACAACAAAAACCCCGACGGCCGATGAGCCGCCGGGGTATGGAGTCGACCTTCCTTCCGAGCGTCAGCCGCGGTTCTGGATCGGCACGTAGTCGCGCTCGGTCGGACCGGTGTACAGCTGGCGCGGGCGGCCGATCTTCTGGCCCGGGTCGGCCATCATCTCCTGCCATTGGGCGATCCAGCCGACGGTGCGGGCCAGGGCGAACAGGACGGTGAACATCGAGGTCGGGAACCCCATCGCCGACAGGGTGATGCCCGAATAGAAGTCGACGTTCGGGAACAGCTTGCGTTCGATGAAATATTCGTCGTTCAGCGCCACGCGCTCCAGTTCGCGGGCCACCTGCAGCAGCGGGTCGTTCGGATCGCCGACCGCCTCCAGCACCTCATAGGCGCTCTCCTGCATGACCTTGGCGCGCGGATCGTAGTTCTTGTAGACCCGGTGGCCGAAGCCCATGAGCTTGTATTTCTTGGCCTTCACGCCCTCGATGAACTCGGGGATGCGCTCCGGCGTGCCGATCTCCTTGAGCATGTTCAGCGCCTCCTCGTTGGCGCCGCCGTGCGACGGGCCCCACAGGCAGGCGATGCCGGCGGCGATGCAGGCGAACGGGTTGGCGCCTGACGAACCGGCCAGGCGGACGGTCGAGGTCGAGGCGTTCTGCTCGTGATCGGCGTGCAGAATGAAAATCCGGTCCATGGCGCGCGCCAGGACCGGATTGACGACGTAGTCCTCCGCCGGCACGGCGAAACACATGCGCAGGAAATTCTCGGCGTAGTTCAGGTCGTTGCGCGGCGAGATGAACGGCTGGCCGACATGATACTTGAACGCCCGGGCGGCGATCGTCGGCATCTTGGCGATCAGCCGGATGGCCGAGATGTTGCGCTGCACCGGATCATGGATGTCCAGGCTGTCGTGGTAGAAGGCCGAAAGGGCGCCGACGGTGCCGACCATGATCGACATCGGGTGGGCGTCTCGGCGGAAGCCTTCGAAGAAGCGGTCGAACTGGGCATGCAGCATGGTGTGCATGGTGACGTTGCGTTCGAATTCCTCGTACTGCGAGGCGGTCGGCAGTTCGCCGTGCAGCAGCAGGTGGCAGACTTCGATGAAGTTGGACTTCGACGCCAGCTGATCGATCGGATAGCCGCGATGCAGCAGGACGCCCTTGTCGCCGTCGATGAAGGTCAGAGCGCTTTCGCAAGCCGCCGTCGAGGTGAAGCCCGGATCGTAGGTGAAGGCGTCGGTCGCGCCGTACAGCTTGCGGATGTCGATGACGTCGGGGCCGGTGGAGCCGGCCAGCACGGGCAGATCCACCGACTTG
Source organism: Brevundimonas sp. CURTG3B2_SDJG (assembly GCF_057364705.1). Taxonomy (NCBI): domain Bacteria; kingdom Pseudomonadati; phylum Pseudomonadota; class Alphaproteobacteria; order Caulobacterales; family Caulobacteraceae; genus Brevundimonas; species Brevundimonas sp. CURTG3B2_SDJG. The sequence goes on along the minus strand of NZ_JBNFOJ010000164.1, from coordinate 3,074 downwards.
CCGGCATAGTTGAGGGTGGCCGTTCCGGCGGGTTTGGCTTGTTCTGTCATGTCAGCCCCTTGTCATGCGGCGGCCTCGCGCGGGGAGGCGGCGGACCGCGTTTCGTTTGTGAACGTCACTTAGTCTGTTGCAGCGCATCATCCAAGCGCCCGAGGCTTTCTTCCCGCCCCAAGGCCGCCAACGTTTTCGCGATGTCCGGCGATGCGCCGCCGCCGGTCAGGGCCGCGCGGACCGCGGGGCCGATCTTGCCGAAGCCCACCGCTTCTTCTTCCGCGAAGGCCTTGAGCTCGGCCTCCAGGGCGAAGACGTCCCAACTGGCGAACAGGTTCAGGCGGTCGCGCAGCCGTCCGATCCGCTCGCCAGATTCGCCGGACAGCAGACCGCGGCCCTTTTCGTCGATGGCCAGGGGGCGGGTCTTCAGGACGAAGGCGGTCTGATCGGCCAGCTCCAGCACGGTCTTGGCGCGGTCCTTCACGAACGGCATGGCGCGCAGCAGGCGGGCCTCGTCGTCGGGTCCCAGGGCGTGGCCGCGGGCCAGGTGGACGTCCAGCGACAACTTGGCCAGCCGGTCGTCCTCGGCCAGGCGGATCCAATGGGCGTTGACGTGGGCCAGCTTGTCGAAATCCAGCCGCGCCGGCGCCTTGCCGACGCCGTCCAACCCGAACCACTCCCGCGCCTGGGCGTCCGAGAACAGCTCGTCGTCGCCGTGCGCCCAACCCAGGCGGGCCAGGTAGTTGCGCATGGCCTCGGGCAGATAGCCCATCTCGGCGTACTCGTGGACGGCCTGGGCGCCGTGCCGCTTGCTGAGCTTGGCCCCGTCGGGCCCGTGGATCAGGGGAATGTGGGCGAAGGTCGGACGGTCCCAGCCCAGGGCGTCGTAGATCAGGGCCTGGCGGGCGGCGTTGTTCAGGTGGTCGTCGCCGCGGATGACGTGCGTCACGCCCATGTCGTGGTCGTCCACCACCACCGCGAGATTGTAGGTCGGAGCGCCGTCCGAGCGCAGGATGACCAGGTCGTCCAGGGCGGAGGTTTCCCAGCGCACGGTCCCTTGGACGGCGTCCTCGACCACCACAGGGGCCTGCAGGGGGCGGCGGAAGCGGACGGTGTGCGGCTTGGAGAGGTCGTCGACGGTTGGTTCACGATCCCGCCAGGGGGATTCGAACGGCTGGCCGGCCGCGCGGGCGGCGTCGCGCAGGGCGCCGGTCTCTTCAGCGGACAGGAAGTCGCGGTAGGCGTGGCCGGTCTCCAGCAGCTGGTCCGCCACTTCGCGGTGGCGCTCGGCGCGCGAGAACTGGAACACGGGCTCTTCGTCGGCGAACAGCTCCAGCCAGCTCAGGCCGTCGAAGATGGCCTTGACGGCGGCGTCGGTGGACCGTTCGCGGTCGGTGTCCTCGACCCGGACGAGAAACTTCCCGTTGTGCCGACGCGCAAACAAAAAGTTGAAAAGCGCGGTCCGCGCGCCCCCTATGTGCAGATAGCCGGTGGGCGAGGGGGCGAAGCGGGTGACGACGGTGGAAGGGGAGGTCATATCAGGCGTGTCCGGTCGGGCCGCCCTTATACCGCCCGACGCCGCAAAGCCCAGCATGCGGGATCGGACCGGTGCGTTTCTGGCCGATCAGATCTTCGCCCAGAGCTTGCGCTGGCGGTTGTGGGCGCCGGTGGCCCTCGGCGGCGGCTGCGCGGTCTATTTCGCCCTGAAGGCCGAGCCGTCGGTGTGGCCGCTGACCATCACGGCCGTGATCTCGTCGGCGGCTTGGCTGGCGGCGCGGCGCCTGGGCGCGCGTCGGGCGTTGGAGCCTGGGGTTGCTGATGATCGCCTGCTTCGCCCTGGGGCTGGCGGGGGCCGCCGTGCGCACGCGAGCGGTAGCTGCGCCGATCGCGCCGGCGCTCGCCGAGCCCACTGTGATCGAAGGTTGGGTGGTCGATGTCGACGGTCCGGGCGCGGCGGGCCCCGTGTGATCCTGGCCCCGGTCCGCATCCGGGGCCTGGCTCCTCAGGACACGCCAGTGCGTCTGCGCGCCACGGTCCGCGGCCGCATTCCTGAACCCGGCGAACCCGTCCGGCTGTTCGCGATCCTGAATCCGCCGCCCGCCCCGGCGGCGCCCGGGGCCTACGATTTCGGCCGCAACGCCTTCTTCCAGCGAATGGGCGGGGTGGCCTTCGCGCTCGGAGAGACGCGCCCCGCCCGGCTGGATCCGCCACCCTGGAGATTGAGGGCGGTGATGGCCATCAACGACGCCCGGTTCGAACTGGCCAAGCGCATCGTGGCGCGCCAGGGCGAGCGGGCCGGCGGGGTGGCGGCGGCCATGACGACGGGCCACGAGGCGTGGTTGGACCCGGCCCAGGTCGACGTGATGCGCGATTCCGGCTTGGCGCACATCCTGTCGATCTCGGGCCTGCACATGGCGGTGGTCGGCGGGTTCGCCTTCTTCCTGGTCCGGCTCCTGGTAGCGTGCTGGCCCTGGCTGGCGCTGCGGGCGCCGGGCAAGAAGATCGCCGCCTGGGCCGGCTTGCTGGCGGTCGGGGTCTACCTGGTGGTGTCGGGATCCCCGCCGCCGGCCGAGCGGGCCGCGATCACCGCCTCGATCGCCTTCCTGGCCATCCTGCTGGATCGGCAGGCGATCACCATGCACGCCCTGGCGGTGGCGGCCTTCGCCGTCCTGCTGCTGCAGCCGGAAGCCATCGTCACCCCGGGCTTCCAGATGTCCTTCGCGGCGACCGCGGCCCTGGTGGCGCTGGTCGAGGCCTGGCCGCGGCGGCCGCGCGAAATCTCCGCACCCTGGCCGATCCTGGCGGTCCAGAAGGCCGGCGCCTGGATTGGGGCGGCGGTCCTGGCCAGTCTGGTCGCCGGCGCGGCCACCGGGCCCTTCGCCATGCAGCATTTCAACCGGACGGCGCTCTACGGCCTGGCCGCCAATCTGGCGACCGCGCCCTTGTCGGACTTCCTGATCATGCCGGCGTTGGCCCTGGGCGCCCCGCTGGAGCCGCTGGGCCTGGGCGCGCCCTTCCTGTGGGCGGCGGCGCAGGGCATCGAACTGATGCTGGCGTCGGCGAGCGGGGTGGCCGCCCTGCCG
>NZ_JBNFOJ010000163.1:0-6844 GCF_057364705.1 Brevundimonas sp. CURTG3B2_SDJG | reverse complement strand
CAGGGCGCGGGCCTGGGGCGTGGTGGCGGCCTCGGCGAGGCGATCCAGGCGTGCGGAGCGCGCGCCAGGGGGGTGCGGAAGTCGTGAGCCAGCTGGTCGGCCGAATCGCGCAGCCAACTGAGCAGCTCTTCCAGCCGGTCCAGGGTGAGGTTCACGTGACCGGTCAATTCGGTCAGTTCGGGCGCGAGCGCCGTCTCCGGAGCCCGGACCGAAAAGTCGCCGACCGCGGCCCGGTCCAAGGCTTGGCTGACCTGAGCCACGGCGTTGGTGAGCCGGCGCCGGGCGAAGGTGGCCGCCGCCAGGCCGATGGCCAGCATCAGCGCCCCGGCCGCCGATCACCAACCGCCACGGCCTGGCCCCAGGCGTCGCCGGTGGCGCCGACGACGCGACCGACGGCGATGTCCATCGCCCCGACGGAGCGCTTGACCACCACCACCTCGACCGAGCGGGCCGGGCACAGCACGCCGCGCGGCAGGCGCACGACGTAGACGTCCTCGCCCAGCCGGGGCGCCCGTTCGCCGCGCAGGCTCTCGAGCTCCTGCAGGCCCGCCGGCTTGCCGACGGGGGCCCGAATGAAGCGTACGCCAGCGCCGCCGCGGCCGGTGCGGCAGGTCTCCTCAAGGCTGCGGGCCTCTTCCTGCCGAGCGGGGCCGTTCTGGAAGGCGGTCAGCCAGGCCGACAGATAGGCGGCGTCGGCGGCCGTGATGGAGTCGCGGCCGAGGGCGGATTCGGCGCCGAGCTTGGAGGCCATGGCTCCGTAGTCGTCCAACGCCGCCAGGGCCGCCTTTTCCCGCTGGTCCATCCGGACCGCGGCGCCCGTGACCAGCAACGATCCGGTCAGCACCAGGGCGGACAGGACGGCGATCCCGGCGGCCAGTTGGGTGGTGGTGAGCCGGCCCAGCCACGCCCGCATGCGCCGGAACAACGCCGTCATCGCGGTCTCAGCCGCTCCAGGCCGTCAGGTCGCGGAACACCAGGCTCTGGCTGCGCGCCGAGACGATCAGCGGATGCAGGTCGTCGCCCAGCTCGGGCGCCTGCTCCTTCAGCCGGCGACGCAGGGCGCTGATGCGGGCGTCGATGATATTGACGAAATTATCGGGCAGGAAACGCCATTCCACCCAGCAACGCTCCCAGAGCATGGTCTTGGTCACCGGCTGGCCGCGGGCGGTCATCAGCTCGCAGACGATGGCGAACTCCAGCGGCGAAAGGTCGATCAGTCGCGACGTCCCCGCCGTCTCGAGCTTCAGGGTGCGGGCGCCCAGGGACAGGCGGAACGGTCCGTTGATCAGGTCCGAACCCGCCGGGCGGGCGCGGCGGGCGGCGCGGCGCAGCTGGGCGGCGATGCGCGCCAGAAGCTCCTCGTCTCCGACCGGCTTGGCCAGGTAGTCGTCGGCGCCGCCGAGCAGGCCCTCGACCTTCTGCCGCTCGGCCCCCAGAGCGGTCAGCATCAAGGCCGGCGCGTCCGAGGACGGGCCCGAGCCGGCGCGCAGCCGCTTGAGGGTCTCCAGCCCGTCCAGGCCCTTGGTCATGCGATCCAGGACGAGGACATCATAGGGGTGGGTCGAAGCGGCCTGCAGCGCGGGCTCGCCGGCGTCGAAGCGGTCGACGCGCTGGAAGCCGGCCTGCAACAGGCGTTCGGCGACGTGTTCGGAAAGGGCCGGATCGTCCTCGAGCAGCAGGGCGGTCCGCCCCGCGAAGACGTCGTTCAACTGGGCGAACGGGTCCTCGCCGCTCTGGGTCGTTTCTCCGTCCACGCACGCCTCCTGTCAGTCAAACGATACGGCGTTGAAGCGGAATGACAATGCTCAACGGCCGCGACCGCACAATGCGGGAATACACGGGGCGACGGGGGTGATTGTTCCTGATGGCCGACCCCGAGCCGGAGCCCCCCTTCACCCTCCCCCGATGGGGGAGGAACACCAGATGCGCTCAAGCAGCGAGCGACCGCGTCGCGAGCGATAGCGCCCTAGAAAGCGCTTCCCCCGTGATCGCCCGGCCCAGGATGAGGGCGTGGACGTCGTGGGCGCCCTCGTAGGTGTTGACGGTCTCCAGGTTCATGGCGTGGCGCATCACGTGCATCTCACCGGTGATGCCGGCGCCGCCGTGCATGTCGCGAGCCTCGCGGGCGATGGCCAGGGCCTTGCCGCAGTTGTTGCGCTTCATCATCGAGATGGCCTCGGGGACCCAGTCGCCGGCGTCCAGCCGACGGCCCAGCGCCAGCGCGCCCTCGAAACCGAGGAAGATCTCGGTCTGCATGTCGGCCAGCTTCTTCTGAACCAGCTGACGGGCGGCCAGCGGACGGCCGAACAGCATGCGCTCGGCGACATAGGCGCGGGTCAGGTGGAAGCAGGCCTCGGCCGCGCCCATGGCGCCCCACGAGATGCCGTAGCGCGCCTTGTTCAGGCAGGAGAACGGACCGCGCAGACCCTTCACGCCCGGCAGCAGGTTCTCTTCAGGCACGAAGACGTCGTTCAGGCCGATGTCGCCGGTGATCGAGGCGCGCAGGCTAAGCTTGTCGCCAATCTTGTCGGTGGTGAAGCCGTCGAAGCCGCGCTCGACGATGAAGCCGCGGATGACGTCGTCGAGCTTGGCCCAGACGATGGCCAGGTCCGAGATCGGCGAGTTGGTGATCCAGTATTTGGCGCCGTTCAGGCGGTAGCCGCCGTCGACCTTGACCGCCTTGGTCTTCATCGAGGCCGGGTCCGAGCCGCCGTCGGCCTCGGTCAGGCCGAAGCAGCCGATCAGCTCGCCGGCGGCCATGCGGGGCAGGAAGCGCATCTTCTGCTCTTCCGAGCCGAAGGCGTAGATCGGGTACATGGCCAGCGAGGACTGCACCGACATCGCCGACCGATAACCCGAATCGACCGCCTCGATCTCGCGCGCGATCAGGCCGTAGGCGACGTGGCTGGCGCCCGCGCCGCCGTACTGTTCGGGCAGGGTCGCGCCCAGGAAGCCCATCTCGCCCATCTCGGTCATGATCGAGCGGTCGAAGGTCTCGTCGCGGAAGGCGGCGACGATCCGGGGCAGCAGCTTCTCGCGGGCGTAGGCGCGCGCGGCTTCCTGGATCATGCGCTCGTCGTCGGTCAGCCGTCCGTCCAGGTCCAGCGGGTCCTCCCACTTGAAGGTCTTCGTCGGAGCGGTGGAGCCGTCGGCCATGGTGGTCCTTCCTGAGCGGGCGGGGTTCAGGCGATCGTGAGCGTCCGTGAGGATCGCCCCCCTGTTCTGCGCTGCGGTTTAGGCCAGAATGGCGGGCGCGGGTAGAGGGAGCGCCCGCGGCAGGCTATGCAGGGACATGACCCGGACGCTGAAGCAATTGTTCGCCGACCATCCCCGCGAGGTGGGCGAGAGCTATTTCCAGCACATGGCGCACTCGGCGAGCTTCGGCTTCAAGCTGGCCCGCCTGTCGGCGACCGCCTTCGTCCACGCCATGGTGCCGGGCGTGCACAAGACCACCGTGTCCGACGAGATCAAAGGCATGGCCCGCGATATGGGCGGCCGAGCCGAGGAGGCGCGGGAGTGCCGCATGCGCGACGCGGGCGTCTGGGACGTGGGGCTCTAGACCTTCTTGACGTACTGGCCGGTGATATCCGAGCCCATCGCGCAATAGCGGGCCGCCGCGTTCTGGTCGTCCGCCACCGCCATGCCGACATCCGTGGGCCTGACGACGATGCTCGGCGGATCTTCGCCCAGGTCCTCGGCGCTCAGACCGCCCAGATCGGTCTCGAAGGGAACGAGACGTGCGGTGAACGCCCCGTCTGCGAAATCGCCGACGGCGACCAGCTCGCAGTCCGCGGGGGTCGCGTCGCCGGCGGGCGTCCCGCCGGCCCGAATCGCGATCCGCCACCGCCCATCACCCTGCCGCTCGAGCGTCATATCGGCGGCGCTCGGGTCGTGGCGATTGAAGGTCCCACCGGACCCGATCATGTAGGTCTGGGTCAGCCAGTCGGTGGTGGCCTGAGAGACTGGGACCTCCGCCTGTCGCCTGGCTGGATCGTCACAGGCGGCCAAGAGGCCCACGGCTGAAGCGGCCAGGAGCGCGGGCAGGAGGCGGAGGCGCATGGCGGAGTCCCTGAGTTTGCGGGCGTGCAGGGTAATCTTCTTTTTTGCCCGGTCCGGCGGTACTGACCGAACATGACCCAAACCCAAGGCCCCCTTTCCGGCGTTCGCGTCCTCGACCTCAGCCGCGTGCTGGCCGGGCCCTGGGCGACGCAGACGTTGGCGGACCTGGGCGCCGAGGTGATCAAGGTCGAACGGCCCGGCGTCGGCGACGACACCCGCCAGTGGGGCCCGCCCTTCACGACCAAGGCCGACGGATCGAAGGGCGACGCCGCCTACTTCCTGTGCGCCAACCGGGGCAAGAAGTCGGTCGAGCTGGACATCGCCTCGCCCGAGGGCGCCGCCGCCGTGCGGGAGCTGGCGAAGAGCTGCGACGTGGTCGTCGAGAACTTCAAGACCGGCGGCCTGAGGAAGTACGGCCTGGACTACGCCGGGCTGTCGGCGGTGAATCCGAAGCTGATCTACTGCTCGATCACCGGCTTCGGCCAGGACGGGCCGGACGCGCATCGGGCCGGCTACGACTACATGATCCAGGCCATGGGCGGGCTGATGTCGATCACCGGCCAGCCGGACGGCGCGCCCGGCGCCGAGCCGATGAAGGTGGGCGTGGCGGTGGTGGACCTGTTCACCGGCCTTTACGCCTCCAGCGCCATCCTGGCCGCCCTGCTCCACGCGCGGGCCACCGGCGAGGGCCAGCACGTCGACATCGCCCTGTTCGACGTCCAGGCGGCCATGCTGGCCAACCAGGCGACCAACTTCTTCGTTTCGGGCCAGGCCCCCACGCGGATGGGCAACGCCCACCCGAACCTGGCCCCCTACCGGCCCTTCCCTTGCAACGACGGCAGGGTGGTGATCGCGGTGGGCAACGACGGACAGTTCCGGGCGCTGTGCGGCGCGCTCGGGGTCGAGGCGCTGGGGACGGACGCCCGCTTCGCCACCAACGCCCAGCGGGTCGCCCATCGCGAGGCGCTGACGCTGGCGCTGTCCGCCCTGACGGCGCGCCACAGCATGAAGGCGCTGATGGCGATGCTGGAGGCCGCCGGCGTGCCCTGCGGGCCGGTCAACACGATCGACCAGGTGTTCGAGGAGCCGCAGGCGAAGCACCGCGGCCTCGTCGTCGAGCAGACCCGCTCGGACCTGGACGGGCCGGTGCGATCCGTCGCCTCGCCGATCCGGATGTCGAGGACGCCGGTCGTCTACGACCGGCCGCCGCCGGCCCTGGGCGCGGACAACGACGAGGTGCTGGGTCAGTCCAAACCCTGACGCGATGGCTCAGCTTTCCGGGACCGCCTCGATGATCCGCAGATCGCGGATCGCGGCGTCGCCCAGCACGCGCAGCGCCGCCTGGTAGGCGGGACTTTCGTAGGCCGCGACGGCCTGCTCGACGCTGTCGAACTCGATCAGCGTGGTGCGTTCCACCGTGCCGGATTCGAACGCCGCCGCCGGCGTTCCGCGCGCCAGGAACCGCCCGCCGCCGTGCCGCATCGCCGGTCCCGCGAGCTTGATGTAGGCCTCGAGCCGCGCGGGGTCGCTGATCGAGCGGAAGGTGTTGATCCAGTAGGCCTTGGGCATGCGGGCTCTCCTTTCACGCGGAACTTGCGCCGGACCCGTCAGTAGTCCGCGCCGCCGCCCATCGCCATGAGCACGCAGCCGGCCAGGGGAAAGACGACGAAGGCGAGCGTCAGCACGATCGCGCCGGCCTTCTTGGACCAGCCTAGCGCGCCGCTGATCTCGTGCTCGTCCAGCTCGCCGACCTTGCCCGGCGTGGCGTCCAGCCGCCAGTCGCCGTCCTCGTCGTCGGCCTCGGTGAACTCGCCGCCGCGGGCCCGGGCGATGATCTCGCGCGCCTTCACGATCTGGTTTCCGGGCGCGACGACCCGTACGCCGCCGATGGCGATCAGCAGGTCGGGGTTCATCGTCGCGGTGTCGCGGTCCGCGAGCCGGGCGGCCACGCCGTGGCGGTTCAGCAGGGCGACCGCCAGTTCTCCTTCGGGAATTGTGGAGAACCGGGCGACCTCGAGAACGTCGCGGCCCCAGCTCACGGCGTCAGAGATCCAGCAGCGCCCGGGCCGGGTCTTCCAGCAACTCCTTGACGCGGACCAGGAAGGTCACCGCCTCCTTGCCGTCGACCAGGCGGTGGTCGTAGCTGAGGGCGATGTACATCATCGGCCGGATCTCGACCTGGCCGTTCACCGCCATCGGACGCTGGACGATGTTGTGCATGCCCAGGATGCCGGACTGCGGCGCGTTCAGGATCGGCGTCGACATCAACGAGCCGTAGGTGCCGCCGTTGGTGATGGTGAAGGTGCCGCCCTGCAGCTGGTCCAGGGTCAGGTGGCCGTCGCGGGCCGCCTTGCCCAGCTCGCCGATGCCCTTCTCGATGCCCGCCAGGGTCAGGGCGTCGGCGTCACGCAGCACCGGCACGACCAGGCCCTTGTCGGTGCCGACGGCCACGCCGATGTCGTAGTGGTTCTTGTAGATGATGTCCGTGCCGTCGATCTCGGCGTTGACCGACGGAATCTCCTTCAGGGCCGCGACCACGGCCTTGGTGAAGAAGGACATGAAGCCCAGCTTCACGCCGTGGCGCTTCTCGAACACCTCTTTGTACTGGGTCCGCAGCGCCATGATGTTGGTCATGTCCACCTCGTTGAAGGTGGTCAGCTGGGCGGCGGTGTTCTGCGATTCCTTCAGGCGGCGGGCGATGGTCTGGACGCAGGCGCGTCATCTTCACCCGTTCTTCGCGCGGCTGGTCGGCGCGCGGCGGCGGCCGGGGCCGCCGCAACGGCCG
>NZ_JBNFOJ010000162.1:0-6936 GCF_057364705.1 Brevundimonas sp. CURTG3B2_SDJG | reverse complement strand
ACGGCCCGCTGGCCCTGCTGTCCGACGGCGGCCCGCTGGGGCGCTGGTCCTTCGTCGCCGCCCAGCCGGACCGGGTCCGGACCGAGCCCGTGGAGCGGCCCCCTCGACGTGCTCCGCGACCCGGCCTTCGGCGCCGGCGTCATCGGTCTGCTGGCCTATGACGCCGGCGCCCGCCCCGCCACCGGGCCCCGGACGCAGGTCTGGCCCGATCTGATGCTGGCCCGCTATCCGGCCATGCTGGCCTTCGATCACCGGGCGCTTGAGGTCCATCTGCTGGGCGCTGATCCCCAGGCCCTGGCCCTGGCGGAGGACTGGCTGACCCAAGCTGTCGAAGTCTCCTTCCCGGCCCCGCCCGCCCTGGGCTTCGAAGCCGAGGCTCCCGGCGAGGCCTATAAGGCGGCCGTCGATGACGTCGTCCGCCGGATCGGCGCCGGCGAACTCTTCCAGGCCAACATCGCCCGCGCCTGGTCCGGCGAGCTGCGGCCCGGCGCCGATCCCTTCGACGTCCTGGCGCGCCTGGCCGGCCGCGCCTCGGCCTATGGCGCCTTCTGGCGCCTGGGCGACCACGCCTTGGTCTCCAACTCGCCCGAGCTCTTCCTGACCTACGACCCCGCCGACGGCCGCATCGGGACGCGCCCGATCAAGGGAACCCGCCCCCGCGATCCCGACCCGGCCCTCGACGCCGCCCTCGCCGACGCGCTCCGACGAAGCGCCAAGGACCGGGCCGAGAACCTCATGATCGTCGATCTGATGCGCAACGACCTGGCCAGGGCCGCCCGGCCCGGATCGGTGCGGGTCGATCGCCTGTTCGAGATCGAGAGCTTGGCGACGGTGCACCACCTGGTCTCGACGGTCTCGGCGACGGCCCGCGCCGGCGTCGGCCCCGCCGACCTCCTGGAGGCGGCCTTTCCGCCCGGCTCCATCACCGGGGCGCCCAAGTATCAGGCCATGAAGGTGATCGCGGCCCACGAGCCGCCTCGGGGCCCTTGGTGCGGCAGTCTGTTCCACATCGACAGTGAGGGCCGCCTGACGGCGTCGGTCCTTATCCGCACCGCCTCCTTCCTCTGCGAAGGCGGCGTCTGGCGTTGGCGGGCGCTGGCGGGCGCGGGCATCGTCGCCGACAGCGACCCCGCCGCGGAACTGGCCGAGACGGACGCCAAGATCCGGGCCCTGCGCGAAGCCCTGGCGGGCGCCTAGCAGTTCGAGCAGACCGTCTGGTCCGAGGTTCGCGGCCGCAGGTAGTAGGTGTGGCTGAACCTGGTGATCGAAGGCATCAGATAGTCCGCCGGCGAATCGTAGTCGTAGGTCGCCTCGGACACGATCACGCTCTGCCCGTCGATCAGCAGATCGGTCGGCAGGGTGATCGTCGCGCCCGCGGAATGGGCCGTCATCCCCACGCCGCTCGCGCGGCTCCAGGTGACCCGGGCCACGCCGGAAGTGCGGGTCACGTTGCTGACCCGCATCTTGAGCGGCGATGTCGAGAACGGCTTCATGATCAGCCCGCCGATGGCGAAGATGTCGTCCACGTTCGAGGTCGAGACGACCTCCTCCTGGGCCACCAGGTCTGCGACCATGGCCGCCACATGCCCCATCCGCTTCTGGGCCATGTAGCCCTGGCAGAACTCGGCCATGCCCATGTAGAAGGCGATCAGCAGCGGCGCCAGGAGGGCGAACTCCACGGCCGAGATGCCGCGCTCGTCACGAGCCAGGCGTCGGAACAGGGCGCGGCTCATGGCGTCGCCGGAGCAGCCGACGGGATGAAGGGCTCGTTCCGGAACGCAGTGGTCGCGGTCATCCGGATCGTCCCGTCCTTCAGCCGCGACAGGCCCTGGGACATGAAGGTCGTCAGCAGCGGCTGCTTGTACCAGACCCGCACCAGCATCAGGCTGCCCGGCTGGCCGTTCGAATAGGTCAGCCCCGTCTCGCTGAAGGTTCCGCCCGCCATCGGATCGGGCGGCGTCGTGTTGAACTGTGGGATTTCCCGCACATCGACCGTCGCCCGGCTGGGGCAGTCGGCCGCAAAGATGCTCATCCGCGCGCACAGGGCGTCCTTGAACTGGGAGGCGGTCATGCCCTGGGCGCTGGCCTGGCCGGTCCGCACCAGGCGGCCGGTCTCGATGGTGGCGTTTTCCAGGACGGAGTCGGTCACGAACACCAGGCCCAGCTCCAGGATGGCGAACATCATCAGGCAGAACGGCAGGGCCACCATGCCGAACTCGATCGCCGTCGACCCGTCGCGGGCGCGCAGCAGGCCCTTGCGAACGCCGCCGCCCGCGGTTCTGTCAGGGCGTCTGGGCGTCACGGGACTATTGAGCTGGGGGTTCGGCGGCGGCGCCCGCTCCGCTGCGCACCGACGGCGAACAAGAACTGGCGCAGGCCATCTCGGTCGCGGTCGCACCGCGCCACACCCTGACACGGCCTCCGCCGTCGCCGGCCGTCACGACCACCTGGCTCTGAAAGACCGGTCGGCCGATCGGATCCACCGCCACGACCTCGGTGACGCCATATCCCTTGCCGGTGATGTACAGGGTGTTGGAGTCCACCACGGTGACATCCGCGATCTGGGGGTTGCCCACGATCACCGACCCGGCGGGCCCGCGCAGCTGGACGCGCCGCGCCTGGTCGATCTCGACGTTCAGGCTTGAGGACTGCGCCGTAACGACGGTCGGCGCCGCCAGCAGGACGGCGGCGGCCAGAACGGCGGTGGAACGGATCAGGCGGGTCATGTCGGCGTCTTCCATGGAACGGGCGCGCGCGGGAGCGTGGCGCGACACTGCCGCCGCAATCCTCAAGAAAGTCTGAAATCCCGACATGCCAAGGCCATGACGAGCCTCGTAGTACTACTCAAAGCCAAGCCCTGAGGCCGATTTCCGGTATGAAATCGAAGTAAACCGCACAGTAACCAAAACCGGCGACCGGGTCTTAACCGATAGGGTCGATAACCATCCTGCGTTTTGGGGGTCAAGCGGGCTGCCGGCTCCCCCCGACTAAGTAGCTCGCTAACCTCATCCTCAAGGAACAAGATCCATGACCAAGTTCGTTTCGAAGTTCATGTCCGACGAGTCGGGCGCCACCGCCATCGAGTACGGCCTGATCGCCGCTCTCATCGCCGTCGTCATCATCTCGGCCGTGACCGCCCTGGGCACGACCATCAAGGCCCGCTTCAACGACGTCGTCGGCGCCATGGGCGGCACCAAGGGCGCCTAAGCCCTCCGACTAGGCTTGAAACCTGGGAAGGGCCGGAGCGGCGACGCTCCGGCCCTTTCTCGCGCCTAGGACGGGCGATGGGGTAAACGTCACAGTAATCACGTCTGTATGCTCAAGCTTAATCTCGCTGGCGCCAGGCTGCCTTCCGGTCTGCGGCCGCCGCCCCCCTGGTCAGGCTGCCGCGACAGTTGTCCTATCGGGGAAAGGGAATCCGGATGACCAAGTTCGTTTCGAAATTCATGTCCGACGAGTCGGGCGCCACCGCCATCGAGTACGGCCTGATCGCCGCTCTCATCGCCGTCGTCATCATCTCGGCCGTGACCGCCCTGGGCACGACCATCAAGGACCGCTTCAACGACGTTGTCGGCGCCATGGGCGGCACCAAGGGCGCCTAAGCCCTCCGACTAGGCTTGAAACCTGGGAAGGGCCGGAGCGGCGACGCTCCGGCCCTTTTCGTTAGGGAAACCCGGCCTTAACCGCGCCCGTGCGAGGCAGGCGCATGGACATTCTGACCCTCGCCTTGCTCGGCCTCATGCCGGCCCTGGTCATCGTCGGCGGGCTGAACGACCTGACGACCATGAAGATCCCGAATTGGATCTCGGGCGCCCTGGTCCTGGCCTTCCTGCCCGCCGCCCTCGCGGTCGGGCTCGCCCCCACGGACATGGCCGTCCATCTGGGCGTCGCCGTCGTCGCCCTGCTGGCCGGCGCCGGCATGTTCGCCCTGCGCTGGATCGGGGGCGGGGACGCCAAGCTGATGGCGGCCGCCTGCCTCTGGCTGGGCCTGGAGGGATCGGGCATGTTCCTTCTGTTCACGGGCGTGATGGGCGGCCTGTTCTGTCTGTTCCTGATTTTCGCGCGCGCCCATTCGCGTCCCTATCTGACGGCGCGCCCGGTTGGATCGTGCATCTGATGGAGCCCAAGGGCGACATTCCCTACGGCGTGGCGATCGCGCCGGCGCCCTGATGGCCTATCCGGCGTCTCCGCTGATGGCTCTCTTCGTCACCGGCTGACTTTTCGCGGGATCACGGCGGTCTCGCATTTAGGTCCGCGTTAACCCGCACCCGGCATGGTCGTTAACGGTAGGGGGCCGATGGACCGACGAGCGCGTCCGCGCGGCCTTGCCGGAGACCGCTGATGAAGCCCGCCCGTATCATCGTGATCTGCATCGCCGCCGTGGCCGCCATAGGCCTGGCGTTGGTCGTGCGCGCCATGGGCTCGACCTCGGGCGAACCCGCCGCGGTCGCGACCGCCGCCCCCGTCGAAACCCGGCCGATGGCCAGGGTCCTTGTCGCCGCTAAGGACCTGCAGCCCGGCCAGAGACTCACCGAATCCGATCTCGACTGGAAGGAATGGCCGGCCGATCAGGTCATCCCGGCCTTCATCACCGACGGATCGACGCCCATTCCCGCCACGCCGGCCGCCGAGGCGGAGAAGGCGAAGCCCGAAGGACGCGGTGGCCCAGGTCGACGCGCGCGGCGACCAACCTGGCCGGCGGCGGCGCCAAGGCCGACTACGTCGCTCCGTGGTTCGCGAGCCGATCTCGGCCGGCGAGCCCATCATCGCGCGCAAGATCGTTCGCGCCGGCGACAGCGGCTACATGGCCGCCTACCTGGAGCCGGGGATGCGCGCCATGGCCATCCGGGTGACCGTCGAGACCGCCGCCGGCGGCTTCATCCTGCCCGGCGACCGAGTGGACGTCGTGCTCACCCGCGAGACCAACCTGTCCAACATGGGGACCAGCCAGGGCGAGCGTTCCAAATTCACCTCCTCCACGGTGATGCAGAACATCAAGGTGCTGGCGATCGACCAGTCGACCCGCGCAGGCGACGACGAGCAGACCGTGATCGGCGCCACCGCGACCCTCGAAGTGGGTCCCAGGGACGCAGAGGCCCTGGCCCTGGCCAAGTCGGAGGGCGAATTGAGCCTGGTCCTGCGCTCCTACGCCGACACCGGCGGCCCGTCCGGAAGCGTGGCCACCGCCCGCCAGAGTTCGGCGGTCCGCGTCTATCGCGGCGCGCGCCCGAAGTGGTGGTGGTCCAATGAAACGCCTGATCGCCGCCGCCCTTGCGGGCCTGATCGTCATCGCCGTCGGCCCGATTCCAGCCGCCCAGGCCCAGACCCGCGCGGCGGTGTCGATGGGCGCCCAGTCGCAACTGATCAACCTGCCCCGCGGCTCGTCGATGGCCATGACCTGCCCGCGGACGCGCGCGACGTGATCGTGCCGAACCCGCTGGTCGCCGAGGCCATGCTGCACTCGCCGCGGCGGATCACCATCATCGGCCTGGCGCCCGGCGAGACCGACGCGGTCGTGCTGGACAATGCCGGGCGCACCATCCTGTCGCTGCGAGTGCGGGTCGACGCCGGCGTGTCGGCCCTGCAGGACACGCTCAGCCGAGTCATGCCCGGGACGAATGTCCGCGCCGAGGCGGTGAACGACAGCGTCATCCTGACGGGCACGGTGCTTAGCCCTGGGGAAGCCGACCGCGCCGCCCAGGTCGCCCGCGCCTTCGTCTCCGCGCCCGAAAAGGTCATCAACATGATGACCATCACCGGGTCGGATCAGATCATGGTCCGCGCCCGGATCGTCGAAGTCCAGCGCACCGCCATCAAGCAGCTGGGTCTGGACGCCACCGCGGTCCTGGCCAGCGTCGGCAACGGTCTGTCGCTGACCCAGGGCGCGACCTTCGCTGTCAACGGCAATCAGCTGGGCGGCGGCATCATCCGCTACACCGACTCGGCCGGAGACGGCTCGAACCTGAGCACGTCGCTGCGCGCCTTCGAGCGCGCCGGCCTGGTCCGCATCCTGGCGGAGCCAAACATCACCACCGCCAACGGCGAGAACGCCGAGTTCCTGGCGGGCGGCGAGTTCCCGGTCCCTGTGGGTCAGGAAACGACCGACAACAGCACCAAGGTCACCGTCGAGTTCAAGCCTTACGGCGTTCGCCTGGCGGTCCGCCCGATCGTCCTGGCCCCCGGCCGCATCTCGCTGCAGCTGTCGACCGAGGTCTCGGAGCTGACCCAGCTAGGCGCCTTCACCCTGGGCGGCGGCGCCGACCGCACCCTGGTCATCCCGGGCCTGAACGTTCGCCGCGCCTCCAACACCGTTGAGCTGCCGTCGGGCGGCTCGCTGATGATCGCGGGCCTGCTGCGGGAAGACACGCGCCAGAACATCGACGCCCTGCCCGGTCTGGGCGACCTGCCCGTCCTCGGCGCCCTGTTCCGGTCGCGCGACTACCTGTCCGGCGAAACGGAGCTGGTGATCATTGTCGAGGCCTACATCGTGTCGCCAACCAACGCCGGTTCGCTGCAGACGCCCGCCGACGGGCTGCAGATCGCCAATGACGCCCAGACGATCCTGTTCGGGCAGCTGAACCAGCATTTCGCGCCCCGCGGCGGCGGCGCGACCGCCTCGGCCGCCGGCTGGAGCGGCCCGGTGGGCTATGTGATCGAATGAGGACCGTTCCGATGCGCACCGTTCTCCTGGCCCTGTCGACCGGCGCGTTGCTTGCCGCTTGCGCTTCGACCGGCGCCGACCAGATGCGGCCGATCACGCCTCTGTCGCGTTATTCGCTGCGGGTGGAGCCGGGCCTGGACCGCATCGCGCTGGCCGTTCACGACGACGGCCTGTCGGCCAACCAGGTCGCCGCCCTCCGCGCGCTCGCCGGCCGCTACGCCCAGACCGGATCGGGGCCGGTCCGCGTGCAGGGGCCCGTCCGGGGACGACCCGGC
>NZ_JBNFOJ010000161.1:0-7012 GCF_057364705.1 Brevundimonas sp. CURTG3B2_SDJG | reverse complement strand
GCTTGCTCGCCGCGCATCGAAGGCGGGAACCGCTGGCTCAGCCGATGTCCCCGCCCCCGCGGCCGCCAGCAATGGTCGCCGCGGAGATCCGTCAAGGCTCTAACAGGGCCGCCAGCCGGAGAGCGCGCGAACCAACGACCACGCGGGGCGGCCTGTCTCGTCGAAACGGTAACAATCCAACAGCTCCGGGCGAGGCCCGGACGCCCCGCGCCCTCCCCGAACCGCTTCGTCCGAAGCGGCGAAGACGCTCGCCTTGTCATCCCGGCCGAAGCGAAGCGAAGAGCCGGGACGTCACATGATCTCACGGTTTGTTACAGCCCCGGCCTCGCCTTCGCGGGCGCAGCACGTTAGTCAGGCCGAATACGACCTAAGGCTCAGGGGCTGATTGATGACTCAGTGGGTGTACGGTTTCGGCGGCGGCTCGGCCGACGGCGACGCCTCGATGAAGAACCTTCTCGGCGGCAAGGGCGCGAACCTGGCCGAGATGTCGTCCCTGGGCCTGCCGGTCCCCCCGGGCTTCACCATCACCACCGAGGCCTGCAACCACTACTACGCCCAAGGGCAGAGCTATCCCGCCGACCTCGAAGCCCAGGTGAAGGCCGGCCTGGCCAAGGTCGAGGGGATCGTGGGCAAGACCTTCGGCGACGCGGCCAATCCGCTGCTCGTCTCGGTCCGCTCGGGCGCGCGCGCCTCGATGCCGGGAATGATGGACACGGTCCTGAACCTGGGCCTCAACGACCACACCGTCGAAGGACTGGCGACGCTCAGCGGCGACCGCCGCTTCGCCTTCGACAGCTACCGCCGCTTCATCACCATGTACTCCAACGTCGTCCTGGGCCTGGGCCACGACGATTTCGAGGAGGTGCTGGACGATCACAAGGACCGCCTGGGCGCGACGGTCGACACCGACCTGACCGCCAAGGACTGGGAGAAGGTCGTCGCCGACTACAAGCGGGTGGTCGAGGACCGGCTGGGCCAGCCCTTCCCGCAGGACCCGCACGACCAGCTGTGGGGCGCGATCGGCGCCGTCTTCGCCAGCTGGATGAACGACCGGGCCAAATTCTATCGCCGCATGCACGACATCCCCGAGAGCTGGGGCACGGCGGTGAACATCCAGTCGATGGTCTTCGGCAATATGGGCGAGACCTCGGCCACCGGCGTGGCCTTCACCCGCAATCCCTCGACCGGCGAGGCCAAGCTCTACGGCGAGTTCCTGATCAACGCCCAGGGCGAGGACGTCGTCGCCGGCATCCGCACGCCCCAGTCCCTGACCAGGGCCGGCCGCGAGGAGATGGGCGAGACGACCCCTTCGATGGAAGAGGCCATGCCCGAGGTGTTCAGCCAGTTCGTCGACGTCGTCGGCCGGCTGGAAGCCCACTATCGCGACATGCAGGACATCGAGTTCACGGTCGAGCAGGGCCGGCTGTGGATGCTGCAGACCCGCAACGGCAAGCGCACCGCCAAGTCGGCGCTGAAGATCGCCGTCGATCTGGCCTCGGAAGGCGTCATTTCGCAGGACGAGGCGGTCAGCCGGGTCGAGCCCTCGGCCCTGGACCAGCTGCTGCATCCGACCCTGGACCCGAACGCGACCCGCGTCGTGGTCGCCGCCGGCCTGCCGGCCTCGCCGGGCGCGGCCACGGGCAAGGTGGTCTTCGACGCCGACGAGGCCGAACGTCTGGCCCAGCTGGGCGACGCCGTCATCCTGGTGCGGGAAGAGACCAGCCCGGAGGACATCCACGGCATGCACGCGGCCCGGGGCATCATCACCGCCCGCGGCGGCATGACCAGCCACGCCGCGGTGGTCGCGCGCGGCATGGGGCGCCCTTGCGTCTCCGGCGCCGGCGAGATCCATATCGACGAGAGGGCCCAGACCTTCACCGCCCGCGGCCGCACCTTCAGGGCGGGCGAGGTCGTCACCATCGACGGCGGCAAGGGCGAGGTGCTGGACGGCGCCGTGCCGATGATCGAGCCCGAGCTGACGGGCGATTTCCAGACCCTGATGGGCTGGGCCGACGCCTGCGGCGGCTGGCCGTCCGCGCCAACGCCGAGACGCCGCTGGACGCCCGCACCGCGCGCGGCTTCGGCGCCGAAGGCATCGGCCTGTGCCGCACCGAGCACATGTTCTTCGACGACACCCGCATCGCCGCCGTGCGCGAGATGATCCTGGCCGACGACGAGGCCGGCCGCCGCACGGCCCTGGCCAAGATCGCCCCGTTCCAGAAGGCGGATTTCGTCGAGCTGTTCCAGATCATGGCCGGGCTTCCCGTCACCGTGCGCCTGCTGGACCCGCCGCTGCACGAGTTCATCCCGCACACCGAGGCCGAGATGGACGCGCTCGCCGCCGCCTCGGGCATCGACGCCGCCAAGCTGAAGCGCCGGGCCAAGGAGCTGCACGAGACCAATCCGATGCTGGGCCACCGCGGCTGCCGGCTGGGCGTGGCCTATCCCGAGATCTACGAGATGCAGGTCCGGGCCATCCTCGAGGCCGCGCTGGAGGTGAAGGCCGCCTCGGGCGTCGCGCCGGTCCCGGAGATCATGCACCCCCTGGTCGCCCTGGGGCTGGAGATGAAGTATCTGCGCGAACTGACCGACCGCACCGCCCAGGCGGTGTTCGCCGACGCCGGCGACACGGTCGAATACCTGGTCGGCACCATGATCGAGCTGCCGCGCGCGCGCTCCGGGCCGGCGACCTGGCCGAGCACGCCCAGTTCTTCAGCTTCGGCACCAACGACCTGACCCAGACCACCTTCGGTATCAGCCGCGACGATTCCGGCCGCTTCCTGCAGGCCTATATGGACAAGGGCATCTTCGAGACCGATCCCTTCGTCCGCTTGGACCGGGACGGCGTTGGCGACCTGATCCGCATCGCCGCCGAGCGGGGCAAGGCGGTGCGTCCGGATGTCAAGCTGGGCATCTGCGGCGAGCACGGGGGCGATCCGTCCTCGATCGCCTTCTGCGAAGAGGCGGGGCTGAACTACGTCAGCTGCTCGCCCTATCGCGTGCCCATCGCCCGGCTGGCCGCCGCCCAGGCCGCCTTGCACGCCCGGGCCGGAACGGAACGCGAAAAGGACCGGTAGGGGCGGGCATTGAGCCGCCATGACGGGTTGGGATTCCAGATCGCCTCCGTCAAAATAAGAACACGATAAGGTCACGGTTGGCGTACCGGTGTATGTGCCGTCCGGCCCACAGTCTCAACGAAGTCGCTACGCGCCTCTGGAACGTCCTTTTGAAGTGACCATTTGTATTCCGCTGGGCGGGGTGGGCGACCACAGAAGTCGCCTCCTCCAGAGGATATATAAACTATGCGTAATGTTCTTCTCGCTACCGCTGCTCTTACTCTGATCTCGGCGCCCGCCATGGCGCAGAGCATTTCGAATCCTCAATACCAGGGTTCGGTGGGCTATACCGGCCTCGACATCGACGGCGCGAACGTGGGCGCGATCACGGCCCGCGGCGGCGCGAAGCTGAGCCGCTACTTCGGGGCCGAGGCCGAGCTGTCGGTCGGCGTCAAGGACGACGACCTGAACATCGCCGGCGTGCCGAGCCAGGTCGAGCACCGCTACGACGCCGCGGCCTACGGCGTGGCGACCCTGCCGGTGACCGAAAACTTCGAGCTGTTCGGCCGCCTCGGCTATGGCACGACTGAGCTGAAAACGTCGGTTCCGGGCGCGTCGTCGTCGCACAGCACCGAGAGCATCAACTACGGCGCCGGCGCCAACTACTTCTTCGACGGCCAGAACGGCGTGCGCGCCGACTGGACCCGCCGCGACTTCCGCGGGCAGAACGGCGCCGAGGCCGACACCTGGGGCCTGGGCTACGTGCGCCGCTTCTAAGCGCTCCGGTCCTGAAAAGGCGAAAGGCCCGCGGCTTGCGCCGCGGGCCCTTTCACATCATCGCGCCGGGATCAGGCCAGGCCGGGCTGAAGCGCCCAGCGCATCGACCCCTCGCCGAAGGGTCTGAAGAACAGGTCGCGGTAGCGTTCGAACACCTCGACGACCTTGGCCGCCAGATCCTGGGTGACGGCCTCGCCGCGCTGTCGCTTCATCGCGGCGACGCACTGCACCACGTCGCGCTGGTGGGCCGAGCCGCCCATGCGCTTGAGCACCGCCGCCACGTCCTGCGCCAGCGGGTCGATCGACTTGCCCCACGGATTGGTGTTCTGAGCCATGCGGGACGCCCCCTTGTTCTCGACACGGGCGAACGGTTCGCAAAAACCTGCCGCCGATGCAAGCGTGACCGCGAATTCGTGATCGAAGCGAGTAGGGAGCCCGGGACGGAAATGGGAGTTTCAACCCCATGACCCAGATATCGCCGTTCCACACCCTCGTTCTCGCCGCGCTGCTCATGGGCGTCGGCTGCGAGCGCCAGACCGTCAATCCGCCGACCGAACCCGCCGATCCGATCATCACGCCCGGCGACGCCGTTCCAGCGGCGGCGGCTCCGCCCGGCGTGGGCGGCCTGATGCAGGGGGCGGGGCCCGCCACCTTCGTCGGCCGCTGGGCGGTGCAGCCCGGATGGTGCGCGGCCGACGGCGAGCGGCGTCCGATCACCCTCTCGACGACCCGGTTCGAAGGTTACGAGAACAGCTGCGCCATCACGTCGCTGGACCAGGTCGCCGACGGCTACGAGGCGACGCTGGCTTGCCAGGCCGAAGGGACGGCGTCGCGCGAACGCATACGCCTGTCGGTCCAGGGCGACGCGCTGCGCCTGACCTGGCTGGACCGGGACGACGCCGTGGTGCGGCTGGTCCGCTGCCCGGCGGCGCCCACGACGAGTGCGCCGCCTCCGGAAAAGCGGCTTAGTTGAACAGGAAGTGCATCACGTCGCCGTCCTTGACGACGTAGGCCTTGCCTTCGGCGCGCAGCTTGCCGGCTTCCCGGGCCTTGGCTTCGCCGTTCAGGGCGACGAAATCCGGATAGGCGACCGTCTCGGCGCGGATGAAGCCCTTCTCGAAGTCGGTGTGGATCACGCCGGCGGCCTGGGGGGCGGTGGCGCCCACCGGGATCGTCCAGGCCCGCGCTTCCTTGGGGCCCACGGTGAAATAGGTCTGCAGGCCCAACAGCTTGTAGGCCTCGCGGATCAGGCGGTTCAGGCCCGGCTCCTCCAGACCCAGGGTTTCCAGGAACTCGGCCTGCTCGGCGTCGTCCAGCACGGCGATCTCGGACTCGATCTGGGCCGAGATGACGACCGAGTTGGCGTTGTCCTGGGCGGCGCGGGCCGCGACCTGGGCCGACAGGTCGTTGCCCTTGTCGGCCGAAGCTTCTTCCACGTTGGCCACGTACAGCGCTGGCAGCGATGTCAGCAGCTGCAGCATATGCCAGGCCTTCTCGTCCTCCTTGGACACCTCGGCCAGGCGCGCGGGCTTGCCGGCGCGCAGCTGCTCGAGGGCCAGGTTGATCAGGCGCAGCGTCTGCTGGCTTTCCTTGTCGCCGCCCTTGGCCTTCTTCTCGACGTTGACGACCCGCTTCTCCAGGCTTTCCAGGTCGGCCAGCATCAGTTCGGTCTCGATGATCTCCAGGTCCGAGATCGGGTCGATGCGGTTCTCGACGTGGGTGATGTCATCGTCGACGAAGCAGCGGGCCACGAAGGCCACGGCGTCGCAGTCGCGGATGTTGGCCAGGAACTGGTTGCCCAGGCCCTCGCCCTTCGACGCCCCGCGCACTAGGCCGGCCACGTCCACGAACGTGATGCGCGCCGGGATGATCTCCTTGGAGCCGGCGATGCCCGCCAGCACTTTCAGGCGGGGCTCGGGCACGGCCACGTCGCCGGTGTTCGGCTCGATGGTGCAGAAGGGATAGTTGGCGGCCTGGGCCGCGGCGGTGCGCGTCAGGGCGTTGAACAGGGTGGACTTGCCGACGTTGGGCAGGCCGACGATCGCGACTTTCAGGGCCATGGGGGCAGGGGATTCCTCGGTGAGCGCGAGCCTTTAGCGGGTCGCGGCCCGTTTGTCAGGCTCGCGAGTCGAGGAAGGGTCAGTGGGCCGGCGGCTCGCCGACCGTCAGAGGCGGCTGCCCGACCGCGGCATGCACGCCGATCGCCGCCGCCTTCTCGAAGGTGAGGGTCAGGGCCACGGTCTCGCCGGCCGTCATCGGTTCGGCGACAGCCAGCAGCATGATGTGGTCGCCGCCGGGCTTCAGCTCGACGGCCTGGCCGGCGGGCAGGGGCATGCCGTCGCGCAGTTCGCGCATCATCATCATGCCGCCCTCCATCTTGCTTTCGTGGACCTCGGCGCGGCCGGCGCGGGGGCTGGCGACGGACACCAGCCGATCGTCGGCGCTCGCGGTGAGCGTCAGGTAGCAGGCGGTCATCTGGCGGCCGTTGGGGGTGGGGCGGCAGATGGCGTCCGTGACCGTCACTGTCGAGGCGGCGGCGGAAGGGGCTCTGGCGTCCCCCTGGCCGCAGGCGGCGACGGCGACGGGAGACAGCAGGGCGGCGAGCAGCAGAATACGCTTCATGGCGTGTCCTTTCAGGAGGCGACGGGCCGGAGCCGGATCAGGGTCCGCGCCGCCCGATCGAGCAGCAGGACCCCGAGCAGGCTCAGTCCCGTCAGGGGATAGAGGATGCAGAATGGAATGACGATGCCCAGCACCGCGGCGCGAACGCGCGGGCCGGGCGGGGCTGATGGCGCGCCCAGCCGACGCGAGGGACGGCGGCTCCACCACATGATCAGGCCGCTGATCGCCAGGACCCAGATCGCGATGCAGCCCAGCAGCATGACGATGCGGTTCAACTGTCCATACTGCGTGCCCTGGTGGGTCGCGATCCCCCATTCGAAGGCCTTGGCGCCCCAGCCGAACTGGGCGTAGCGGGCTTCGCCCAGAAGCGATCCGGAAGCCGCGTCGATATAGAGCAGGCGCGTGTCTTCGACCCGGGCGGCCTGATGCGCGGCCGTCCAGGCCAGGCCGGGGCTCTTCGGGACGGAGATCAAATAGGGGCGGGCCAGGCCCTCCGCCCGGGCTGTCGCGACCACGTGGGCCAGGCTGGGCGCCGCGGGACCGGACGCGCTCTCCAA
>NZ_JBNFOJ010000160.1:0-7047 GCF_057364705.1 Brevundimonas sp. CURTG3B2_SDJG | reverse complement strand
GGGGGGCCGGGCAGGATGGCGGCCAGGCGGGCGGCCTCGCGGGCGGTGAGGTCCTTGGCCGGCTTGCCGTACCAGTGCCGGGCGGCGGCTTCGGCGCCGTAGACGCCCGGCGCCCATTCGGCGACGTTGAGGTAGACCTCCATGATCCGCCGCTTGCCCCAGACGGTCTCGATCATGACGGTGTAGCCGGCCTCGAAGCCTTTGCGGATCCAGTCGCGGCCCGGCCAGAGGAAGACGTTCTTGGCGGTCTGCTGACTGATGGTGGAGCCGCCGCGGATGCGGCCGCGGCCGCGCTTCTCGACCCGGGCGTTGGCCTGCAGGGCGCGCTCGATGGCCTTCATGTCGAAACCGCGGTGGGCGCAGAAGGTCGAGTCCTCGGCCGCAATGGCGGCCTCGACCAGGCGGGGCGAGATGTCGTTCAGCCCCTTCCAGCGGTAGGACAGGCCCTCGCCCCCGACCAGGCGGCTGGCCATCAGGAAGGTGACGGGCGGGGGCAGGACGGCGTAGGCGACGACGCCGCTGAGGAACAGCAGGACGAGCGACAGGAAGACCGTCAGCAGCGGCCGGTTCTTCTTTTTCCTGATCGGAGGGCCCGCAGTCATCGGCCGATGTTCACCAGCTTGGCCGTGGCGCGCAAGTCAGAGGTCGAACACGCCGGCCTGGCCGTCCTCGTCGGCCCAGGCGATCCGGCGGGCGTCGGCGCTCATGGCCAGGGCGACGATCGGCCCGCCCTTGTCGGCCTTCAGGAAGTGCAGGCCCTGACTGGCGGGGTCGGCCAGCCAGACGCGGCCGTCGTTGAGGCCGGCGGCGAGCAGGCCGTGGCGGGGGTTGGAAGCGACCAGGGCGATCAGGCTGGCCTCGTCGAAGCCGATCTCGGTGGCTTCCCGGCCCATCGGGCCGTTGGAGCCGATGAAGGGCCACAGGACCGCGCCCTGGGCCCCCGAGGTGGCCAGCAGCTGGCGCCCGAAAGGAAGCTCATGGCCTTCACCTTCCCCGGATAACCGCCCATGCGCAGGTTCTTCTGGTCCTTGATGCGCCAGCCGTGCAGCTGGTTGTCCTGCATGGAGGTGATGACGAAGGCGCCGTCCGGCGAAAAGGCGACGGACAGATGCGAGCCGGCCCACTTCAGCAGGGTCGGCTTCTGGTCGGCGATGCGGGCGAACCACAGGGCGGCGCGCCGTAGGTGGAGGTGGCGATGCGCCGGCCCTTGGGCTCGAAGGCGACGCCGGAAACGGTCCGCTCGTGCACGAAGTCGCGACGGAAGGCGGCGTCCTTGGAGTCGATGACCGACAGGGTCCGGCCGCCGAGAAGGCGATCAGGCCGCTTTCGGCCGAGGCGTCGATGGCGTCGATCCACTGGCCCTTGGCGGTGGCCAGGACCACGGCCTCTTCGTCGCGGCGGGCCCAGACGACGCGGCCGTCGTCGCCGCCGGTGACGACGCCGTCGCCGGACGGGTGGACCGCGGCGCACAGGACGGCGCCGTCGTGGACGATCGCGCTGGTCCCGTTCTCGAACCGGATCGAGCCGTCGCCCATGGCGAAGACCGCGCCGTGGCGGTCGAAGAGGGCCGCGGTGGCCAGGGCGTCGAAGGTGGTCTGCATGGGGGCCGGTTTAGGCCCTGGGCCCGGGGCGTCAACTTCGCTTTGCGGCCTTCGCCGGGAGGACGAAAAGAGGCGGCGGCCTCTACCGATGCGTCTCGACCCAGCGGCGAGTCATGAAGGCGGGCCCGGCGTAGGGTTCCTGGAGCTCGACGCTCCAGTAGGTGAGGCGCTCCAGCGGGATGGGCGCGTCGGAAACGGCGCAGCGGACGAAGTCGCCGGGCTGCAGGACGTCGAAGTCCGGGGTGCCGTAGCGCAGGACCGCCTCGCGGTTCGGGCGGGGCGGCGGGTTCACGCCGCGCAGGCCTCGAACCCGGCCTTCAGGGCGGCCTCGTCCAGGTCGCGGCCGATGAAGACCGCGCGCGACCAGCGGCGCTCCTTGTCGCCCCACGGCTTCTGAAGGTCGCCTTCCAGGATCATGTGGACGGCCTGGAAGACCAGGCGGCGGTCTTCGCCGGCGACGTCGATGATGCCCTTGGCGCGCAAGATGTTCTGGCCCTGGCTGCCCAGCAGCTCGTCGAGCCAGCGGGTGAATTTCTGGCCGTCCAGCGGGCGGTCCAGCGACAGGGCGACGCCCTTGATGTCGTCCCCGTGGTCGTGACCGCGTGGGCCATGGTGATGGTCATGGTCGTGGTGGTCGTGCGCATGATCATGGTCGTGATCATGATGGTCGTGGCCGCAGTGTTCGTCGTGGACGTGGCCCTCGGCGCCGTGGGGCGGGTTGATGAAGTCGGGGCGGACCTCGGCGATCCGCTCCAGATCGAAGCCGTGCAGGCCCAGGACCTGGTCCAGAGGCACGTTGGCGCGTTCGGCGCGGGTGATGGGGGCCAGAGGGTTGAGCGCGCGCAGGCGGGCTTCGACGTCGACCAGATCGTCGGCGCGACCAGGTCGGTCTTGTTCAGGATGATGCGGTCGGCGAAGGCGACCTGCTCGCGGGCCTCCTTGGAATCGTCCAGGCGCGCCATGACGTGCTTGGCGTCGACCAGGGCGGTGACGCTGTCCAGCTGGGTGCGGGCCTTGACCTCGTCGTCGACGAAGAAGGTCTGGGCGACTGGGCCGGGGTCGGCCAGGCCGGTGGTCTCGACGATGATGGCGTCGAAGGCGGGTTTGCCCGGGCGCTGGCGCTTCATCAGGCCGTTGACGACGCGGATCAGGTCGCCGCGCACGGTGCAGCAGACACAGCCGTTGTTCATCTCGAACACGTCCTCGTCGGCGCCGACCACCAGGTCGTTGTCGATGCCGATCTCGCCGAACTCGTTGACGATGACGGCGTACCGCTTGCCGTGGTCCTCGGTGAGGATGCGGTTCAGCAGGGTCGTCTTGCCCGCGCCGAGGTAGCCGGTCAGGACGGTGACGGGGATCTTGGAGGGGGCGGAGGCGACGTCGGTCATGGCGCTCATCTAAGGGCGGCGGGCGACGGGCGCCAGTGAGATCGGCGCGCGCCGGCAGGCGCCTTAAAGCTTTCCGGCGGCGGCTGGTTCATCACGAAGGACACGAAGGAGGCACGAAGGACACAAAGAGAGCGAGGGTGGCTCGGGCGAGGCGTCCGCCAACGGAAGGATGGACGCGTGCCGCGTCATGGCCGCGGCTCCGGTCCCTTCGTGTTCTTCGTGCCTCCTTCGTGTTCTTCGTGATGAACCTCGGCTCTCGGGGCAGGGAAGGTCTGTGCGCGCGGACACGCCCCTCCACCCTCCTTCGCCCTGCGGGCTTCGGACGGTCCCCCTCCCCTGAAGGGGAGGAATGGGAGGACTGCGCTCAGCAGGTCGGGCAGCCGGGGAGCGTGCCGGTTTCGAGCTGCAGGGTGGTGTGGCCGATGCCGAAGCGGGCCTTGGCGACCTTCTGAGCCTCGGCCAGAAGGGCGTCGCCGTCGGGACGGTCGTGGACCAGGTGGGCGGTCAGGGCCGTGTCGGTGGTGGACAGGCCCCAGATATGCAGGTCGTGGACGGCCGAGACGCCGGGGATGGCCAGGAAGGCGTCGCGCACCGCCTGGACGTCCACGCCGCGCGGGGCGGCGTCGAGCGCCAGGTTGACCGAGTCCTTCAGCAGGCCCCAGGTGCCCCACAGGATGACCCCGACGATGGCCAGGCTGACCAGCGGGTCGATCACGCTCCAGCCGGTGAACAGGATCAGGGCGCCAGCGGCCACGACGCCCAGCGAGACGCCGGCGTCGGCCATCATGTGCAGATAGGCGCCGCGGACGTTCAGGTCCTTGTGCTGGTCCTTCATGAACAGCAGGGCGGTGCCCAGGTTGATCAGGAAGCCGATGCCGGCCACGACCATGATGGTGGTGGAGCCGACCGGAGCGGGCTCGGCGAAGCGGCGGACGGCCTCGAAGGCGATGGCCCCGCAGGCGAAGATGAGGGCCAGGGCGTTGAACAGGGCGGCCAGGACGGTGGCCTTGCCGTAGCCGTAGGTCTTCTGGGCCCCGCCCGCGCGCCGGGCCAGCCAGGCGCGCCGCCGGCCATGGCCAATCCCAGGACGTCGGAGAGGTTGTGGCCCGCGTCGGCCATCAGGGCGGTGGAATCGCTGAGAACCCCGGCGGTGAACTCGATCGCCACGAAGGCCAGGTTGACCACCAGGCCGACGGCGTAGCGCCAGTCGCCGGTGTCCACGGGCCCGTGATGGTGGCCGCCCGGGCCGTGGGCGTGGCCGTGCCCATGCGAATGGTCGTGACCGTGGGAGCCATGATCGTGGCCATGGTCGTGATCGTGATCGTGCGGACCGCCGTGAGCCATGACGCCCTCCCTAGGCCGCGCGGCGCGGCCGGTCAATCTTCGGCTCGAACTAACTTATTGATTGTAAATGTATAACGTCTCTCAGTGCTGGTGCGTCACGACCAGCAGGCCGATGACGATCAGCGCCAGGCCCAGGACCGCCCCCTCGTATCGCGCCCAGCGCTCGAGCCGCAGGATCGACCAGCCGGCGCGGGCCAGGAGGGTGAAGACGGCCATGCCGGCGACGGTGCCGGCGGCGAAGGCCAGGGTCAGGGCGGCCAGGACCAGGGGGCCCTCGGCCGCCTGGGACAGATAGATGGGCAGCAGGACTTCGCCGGGCGAAACGGCCATCATGGCGACCAGGCCCCAGAAGGCGGCGGCGTGGGAGACCGCGGGCTCGGGCAGGTCGATGGCCGGGCCGCCGGCCAGCTGGGGCCGGCGCAGGGTCGCCTTGATCAGATAGAAGGCGCCGAACAGGAACAGCAGCGCCGCCGAGAGATGCGGCAGCAGGCCCGAGACCCATTGGTCCAGCGCCAGGCCGGCGATGACGATCAGGCCGCCGACCAGGGCGGTGGCGCCGATGTGGGCCAGGCCCGCGGCGGTCACCGCGCCCAGGACGCGCGGCAGGCTCCAGCGCTGGGCGCGTCCGACCAGGACGAACGGCAGCCAGTGGGTGGGCAGGGCGGCGTGCAGGAAGGCCGTCGCGAAGCCGGTCCCCAGAAGGGACAGGAGCAGGGGATGGTCGAGATCGGACGGCGACATCGCCGGACCCTTATACTGTTACTTTATAACAGTCGAGCGCTATTTCCGGCGCTGCGTGTCGGAGTGGCTAGTGGCTAGTGGCCGGCGTGTGGGAAGGCGGCTCCGACCGGCTTTCCGCCCCATGGGGTTGAAACGAGCCGCGGATGACGCACCCTAGCCACTAGCCACTAGCCACTAGCCACTAGCCACTAGCCACTAGCCACTAGCCACTAGCCACTAGCCACTAGCCACTAGCCACTAGCCACTAGCCACTAGCCACTAGCCGCCAACCACAGGCTTTTTCGCCCGTCCGCGTTGACTCGGGCGGCCCCTTCCGTATATGTCGCCGCTCTTCGCCCGAGGGGGTCCCCCGTCGGGCTTATTCTTTTTGCGTTTCGCTGAGGCTTCAACATGTACGCGGTGATCAAGACCGGCGGCAAGCAGTACCGGGTCCAACCGGGCGACGTGATCGTGGTCGAGAAGCTCGACGGCGACGCCGGCTCGGCCGTGAACTTCGGCGAAGTGCTGATGCTGGGCGGCGACAAGGGCGTCACCGTCGGCGCCCCGCTGATCGACGGCGCCTCGGTCGCCGCGACGCTGGTCGAGACCCGCAAGGGCGAGAAGATCAAGATCTTCAAGAAGATCCGTCGTCAGGGCTACCGCCGCACCAACGGCCACCGCCAGATGGAATCGGTCCTGCGCATCACCGGCATCGAAGGCGCCGGCGAGAAGGCCAAGTGGGACGGCGAAGCCTCGCTGATGACCAAGGCCGAGATGAACGCCCGCGCCCGCGGCCTGGCCCCGCGCGTCGAGGCGACTGAGGACGCCAAGCCGGCCAAGAAGGCCGCGGCTCCGAAGGCCGCCAAGACCGAGACGACCGAAGCCAAGGCTCCGGCGAAGAAGGCCCCGGCCAAGAAGGCCGCCGCCAAGACCGCCGAAGCGTAAGAACAGTACGAGACAGGGAGCAGACCTATGGCTCACAAGAAATCCGGTGGTTCGTCGCGCAACGGTCGCGACTCCGAGTCGAAGCGCCTGGGCGTGAAGAAGTTCGGCGGCGAGCAGGTGCTGGCCGGCAACATCATCGTGCGTCAGCGCGGCACCACCTTCCACCCGGGTGAGAACATCGGCATGGGCCGTGACCACACCCTGTTCGCCACCGTGCACGGCGCCGTGAAATCACGAAGAAAGCCACGGCCGTTGTTACGTGTCGATCCTCCCGGCGAACGACACCGCCGAACAGGCCATGGCCGCCGAGTAAGCGCGAACGGAACACCTCCCGATCGCGCAAGGCTCAAGAGCCGCGATCCGGACCAAGGGAAATATTTCCGCGGGGAGTCTGGATCACCAGGCTCCCCGTTTGCGTTTCCCCGCCTCGAACGCCGTCCGAGCCCTCCAAGGAGGCGGCGAGAAAGACCGAGGCCGCATCATGTGCGTGATCGAACCCTCTCCCGTCGTCGAGACGCGGCGCCTGGCCCTGCGCAGCCCGCAGGCGCAGGACGCCACTCGTCTGGCCGCCCTGGCCAACGACGCCGACATCGCGCGGATGACCCTGCGCATGCCCCATCCCTTCTCGGTCGAGGACGCCGAGAGCTTCGTGCTGGCCGTGGCGGGGCAGGATCCGGCGCGGGCCCGCACTTTCCTGATCGAACACGAGGACCATGGCGCGGTGGGCGTGCTGGGCCTGTTCGAGGACGGCGATGTCGGACCCGAGGTCGGCTATTGGATCGGCCGGCCGTACTGGGGCCGGGGCTATGCGACCGAGGCGCTGGAGGCGGGACTGGTCTGGGCCAGCCGCAACTGGCGCCGGAAGGCGTTGGTGGCCGGGCATTTCATCGACAATCCGGCGTCCGGCCGGGTGCTGGAGAAGGCGGGCTTCCTGTACACCGGCGAGGTCCGCAAGGGCTTCAGCCGCGCCCGGGGAACCGAGGCGCAGACGCGGCGGATGGTCTGGCTGGCGTGATGTGGCGCGGGTCGTGCGCGGGCGGCGGCCGCCG
>NZ_JBNFOJ010000159.1:0-7107 GCF_057364705.1 Brevundimonas sp. CURTG3B2_SDJG | reverse complement strand
CGCGAGGCCGACCAGCGCGCGGCGGCGGCCTGCGCCGGGGTGGCGCTGACCGACTGCCCGACCGCCTTCGAGGCCGTGTCGGCCCGGCAGGCGCTGGAGACTTGGAGCCATCTGCTGCCGACGTCGGAACGGTTGATCCGGGCCGACGCGGAGCGGCGCTTCCTCATCGACGACCAGGCGTCGGTCCCGACGGCCGACGGCGTCCGGATCGCCGTCATGGTCGTGCGCCCCCGCACCGGCGAGCCCGTGACGGCCCTGCTGAACTTCACCATCTACAACCGCCACGACTGGACCTTCGCCGACGCCGTCCAGATGGCGGCGCGCGGCTACGCCGGGGCGATCGCCTATTCGCGGGGCGTGAACCGCAGCACGGGCGCGCCTGAGCCCTATCGGCATGACGGGCCCGACGCGGCGGCGGTGATCGACTGGCTGGCGGCTCAGGCGTGGAGCGACGGCCGGGTGGGCATGTTCAGCGGCAGCTACAACAGCTTCGTCCAGTGGGCGGCGCTGAAACAGCGGCCAGCGGCGCTGAAGGCCATCGCCACCAATGCTTCGAACGCGCCCGGGATCGACACGCCGATGCAGGGCGGGGTGTTCCAGACCTTCATCTATCCCTGGCCCCTCTATGTCTCGAGCGGGTCCGAACTGGACGAGAAGACCTACGGGGATCGCGAGCGCTGGGACCGGATGATGCGGGAGTGGTACCTGAGCGGACGCCCCTATCGCGACCTGGAGCGGATCGACGGCCGCGCCAATCCGGTCTTCGCCCGTTGGCTGGACCACCTCGTCTACGACGCCTACTGGAGCCAGCTGATCCCGCAAGGGGCCGAGTTCGCCGACATCGACATCCCGATCTACGCCCAGACCGGCTATTTCGACGGCGGGATGGTGGGGGTCCTCCACTATCTGCGGGAGCATCTGCGCCAGAACCTCGACGCGGATCACCGGGTGATCATCGGGCCCTATCACCACACCGCCCAGCAGGGCGGCGTCCTGCCGGTGATCAACGGCTATGCGGTGGACCGCAGCGCGATGATCGATCTGGCCGAGATCCGCATGCGGTGGTTCGACCACGTGTTCCGAGGAACGCCGATGCCGGAGGTGCTGGCGGACCGGGTGAATTTCCAGGTCATGGGCGCAGACCTGTGGCGGCATTCGCCCAGCCTGGAGACCATGGCCGATGAGCGGGTCAGGTTGCACCTGGGCGGCGCGGACGGAAATGGACGCCATCGGCTCGCCGCCGCGCCGGCGGACGGGCCGGGCGTCGAGCTTCGCATAGACCTGGCGGACCGGAGCGACATCGACTTCGAGCCCCCGGCCGGCGAGCTGGATGTGCGCGGCGGGCTGTTGTTCGCGACGGAACCGCTGGACCGGCCGCTGGAGATCGCCGGGGGCTTCGTCGGCCGGTTCGAGATCGTCACGAACAAGCGCGACCTGGACCTGGAGGTGGTCTTCTTCGAACAGAGAGCGGACGGGACCTATCTGCGACTGGCCTCCTATCTGGGACGAGCCAGCCACATGGCCGATCCGACCCGACGGACCTTGCTGGAGCCGGGCGCGCGGGAGCGGCTGACGTTCGAGAGCCAGACGGTGACCGCCGTCCGCCTGGCGCCGGGCAGCCGCCTGCTGGCCCTGGTGGCCGTGCCCAAGCGGCCGGACGTCCAGATCAACTACGGCTCGGGCCGCGACGTCAGCGACGAATCCATCGCCGACGCCGGAGATCCGCTGACGGTCCGCTTCCTGCCCGGCAGCCACCTGGAGCTGGGCGTGCGGCGCAACGGGGGCTGAGGCCTAGTCGCGGGGCGAGGGCGACCCCGGCGTGAGCGGGGTCCCGCTGCTGCGCGGACCGTCGCGCCGGGTGCGGATGTTGCTGGTCGAGTCCGGGCGCAGAGAGGGATCCAGGTGCGCGCCGGCGACGCCGATCCCGAAACCTTCGGCAGAGCGGCCTTCGCCGCGCTGCGCCAGGTGGCCGGGCGGGAACGCTGATCGCGACCTATTCGGCCGCGATGTTGGACCCCTCCGGCGCGGTCCAGCGCAGCACCGGCGAGCGGGCGGCGCGGGTCTCGTCCAGGCGGCGCAGGGGAGCGTGGAAAGGCGCGCCTTTGAAGCGTTCGACCTCCCCGGCCTTCGCCGCTTCGGCCAACAGGCGCATCGCCTCGATGAAGCGGTCCAGCTCCTGCTTGGACTCGGTCTCGGTCGGCTCGATCAGCATGGCCCCGTGGACGACCAGGGGGAAGTACATGGTCATCGGGTGGAAGCCCTCGTCGATCATCGCCTTGGCGAAGTCGAGGGTGGTGACGTCCGTGCCCTTCAGCCATTCGTCGTCGAACAGGGCCTCGTGCATGCAGGGGCCGTCGGGGAAGGCCGGGCTCATCAGGTCCGACAGGCGGGCCTTGATGTAGTTGGCGTTCAAGACGGCGTCCTCGGCGACCTGGCGCAGGCCGTCGGAGCCATGGCTCATCATGTAGCTGAGGGCGCGGACGTACATGCCCATCTGGCCCTGGAACGCGCAGAGGCGGCCGAAGGCCTGGGCGGCCTCGTCTTCCTCACGCTCGACCAGGCGGTAGCCGTTCTGGTCGTGCACGACCCAAGGGGCCGGGGCGAAGGGGGCCAGGGCTTCCGACAGCACCACCGGACCGGCGCCCGGCCCGCCGCCGCCGTGGGGCGGTCGAGAAGGTCTTGTGCAGGTTGATGTGCATGGCGTCGACGCCCAGGTCACCCGGGCGCACCCGGCCGACGATGGCGTTGAAGTTGGCGCCGTCGCAGTAGAAATAGGCGCCCGCCTCGTGCGTCAGGCGGCTGATCTCCAGGATGTCGCGCTCGAACAGGCCGCAGGTGTTCGGGTTGGTGACCATGATGGCCGCCACGTCAGGGCCTAGCTTGGCGGCCAGGTCGGCCACGTCGACGCGGCGTCGTCGGTCTGGGCGACCTCGACCACCGAATAGCCGACGAAGGCGGCGGTGGCCGGGTTGGTGCCGTGGGCCGACGTCGGGACCAGCACCTTGCGGCGCTGCTCATGCTCGCCCTTGGCCTCATGGGCGGCGCGGATGGCCATCAGGCCGCACAGCTCGCCGTGGGCGCCGGCCTTGGGCGACAGGGCGACGGCGGGCATGCCGGTCAGGGTCTTCAGCCAGTGCGACAGCTGGTCCATCAGCTCCAGCGCGCCCTGGACCGTCGAGATCGGCTGCAGCGGGTGGATGTCCGAGAAGCCCGGCAGGCGCGCCATCTTCTCGTTCAGGCGCGGGTTATGCTTCATCGTGCACGAGCCCAGCGGATAGATGGCCAGGTCGATGGCGTGGTTCTTCTGGCTGAGACGCACGTAGTGGCGCATGGCCTCGGGCTCCGACAGGCCCGGCAGGCCGATCGGGTCCTTGCGGACCAGGTCGCCGAGGTCGCCGCCGTCGGCCTTGGGTTCGGGCAGATCGACGCCGGTCTTGCCCCAGCCGTCGCTCTCGAAGATCAGGTGCTCGTTCTGCAGCAGGCCGCGACCGCCGGTCAGCGTCGGGTGTTTGTAGTCGTGATCGACCGGGTTCGGGGCGGTCGGGCGGCCGACGGTGTTCATGGTGCTCATCGTTCCGTCTCCGCTCAGTGCGCCAGGACCTTGGCGAGCACGGTCGCCAGGAATTTGATGTCGTGGTCCAGGGTGGTCTCGGTGGCCGCCACCAGCAGGACGTCGTCCATGCCCGCGTCGGGAGCGAGGCGGCTGTAGGGCACGCCGGCCAGGACGTGGTGGGCGGCCAGGGTGTCGACCACCTCGGCGGCGTTCTTGGGCAGCTTGACCGCGAACTCGTTGAAGAAGCGCGGGGTCAGGATTTCGACGCCCGGAATGGCGGCCAGGGCGTCGCGGGTCGCCAGCGCCTTCTCGTGGTTCAGCAGGGCCAGCTTGCGCAGGCCCGTCTCGCCCAGCAGGCTCATGTGGATGGTGAAGGCCAGGGTGCACAGGCCCGAGTTGGTGCAGATGTTGGACGTGGCCTTGTCGCGGCGGATGTGCTGCTCGCGCGTCGACAGGGTCAGGACGAAGCCCCGTTCACCGTCAGCGTCGACCGTCTCGCCGGTCAGGCGGCCGGGCATCTGGCGGACCAGCTTCTCGCGGCAGGCGAACAGGCCGACGTAGGGGCCGCCGAAGTTCAGGGCGTTGCCGATCGACTGGCCCTCGGCCGCGACGATGTCGGCGCCCATTTCGCCCGGCGACTTCAGCAGGCCCATCGACACGGCCTCGGTGACCACGACGATCAGTAGAGCGCCGGCGGCGTGGGCGGCCTCGGCGATCTTCGTGACGTCGGTCGCGGTTCCGAAGACGTTCGGGGTCTGGACGACGACGCAAGCGGTGTCCGGTCCGATCTGGTCGATGACGGCGGCCTCGGCGTCGAACGCCGGGGCGAGGACCTGGGTCTCGACGCCGACGGCGTGGACGACGGTCTCGGTCGCCTTGACATAGTGCGGATGGACGCCGCCCGAGATCACCGCCTTGTTGCGGCGGGTCACCCGGGTGGCCATCAGCACGCCCTCGGCCATGGCGGTGGAGCCGTCGTAGAGCGAGGCGTTGGCCACCGGCATGCCGGTCAGGTTCGCGACCTGGGTCTGGAACTCGTACAGGTACTGCAGGGTCCCTTGCGCGATCTCGGGCTGATAGGGCGTGTAGCTGGTCAGGAACTCGGACCGCTGGATGATGTGGTCCACGGTCGCCGGCACATGGTGCTTGTAGGCGCCCGCCCCGCAGAAGAAGGGCACCGATCCGGCGGCGGCGTTCTTGGCGGCCATGGCGCCCAGAGCGCGTTCGACCTCGAGCTCCCCCGCGACGCGCGGCAGGTCGACGAAGCCCTCGCGGCGGGCCGCCTGGGGCACGTCCACGAACAGGTCGTCGATCGATTTGACGCCGATGGCCGCCAGCATGGCGGCGCGGTCGTCGGTGGTCAGGGGGAGGTAACGCATCGTTCTTTCACCTTGTCATCCCGGACGACGCGAAGCGGCGATCCGGGACGGGAGAGGACTTTCGGTCTGTCCCGGTCAGTCCGAAGGGCTGAACCGGGACGAAGGCGGTCTGGGTCGGCGCGTGCCCCGGACGAGCTGCGCTCTCCGGGGCGGAACAGGTTGTGTCCGGTCCCGTCCCGGATCAGCGCTGCGCGCTGTCCGGGATGACAAGGGACTGGCATCGAAGTTACAGCGTGGTCAGGTACTGGTCGTAGGCGGCGCGGTCCATCAGGCCGTCCAGGTCGCCGGCGTTCGCCACCTTGATCCTGGCGAACCAGCCTTCGCCTTCCGGGTCGGCGTTGACGGTTTCCGGGGCCGAGGCCAGGACGCCGTTGCCTTCGACGACCTCGCCCGAGACCGGGGCGTAGACGTCCGAGGCGGCCTTGACGCTTTCCACGACGGCGAAGCTGTCGCCCTTGGAGACGGCCTTGCCGGCCTCGGGCGTTTCGACGAACACCACATCGCCGAGGGCTTCGGCGGCGTGCTTGGTGATGCCGACCGTGGCGACGTCGCCGTCGAGGCGAACCCACTCGTGATCCTTGGTGAAGTGCATGGTTCTCTTCCTTCCGTCATCCCCGCGCTTGTCGTGGGGATCCATAATCTCGATCCATCCCGTCCGAACACCCATCAGCGGTGTTATGGGTCGCCGGGACAAGCCCGGCGATGACGGCAAAACTTACTTCGGCTTCCGATAGTAGCGTTGGGCGACGAAGGGCGTGGCGACGACCTCGGCGGCGGCGGGCTTGCCGCGCACCAGGACCTTCAGCTCAGTTCCCAGCTCGGCGAACTTCGGCGGGACGTAGCCCATGGCGATGTTGCGGCCCAGGGTCGGCGACGGGCCGCCCGAGGTGACCGGGCCGACGACGTTTCCGTCCAGGTCGGCGATCTCGGCGCCCTCGCGGGCCGGGGCGCCCTCCTTGACGACCAGGCGACGCGGACGCGCGACGGTCCGTCGGCCAGCTCCTTCAGCACGCGGGCGGCGCCGTTGAAGTCGGCGCGCTCCTTGCGGGACTTCGACAGGGCGAAGGTCAGGGCGCCCTCGACCGGGCTGGTCGAGGCGTCGATGTCGTGGCCGTGCAGCGGCAGGCCGGCCTCCAGCCGGAGCGAGTCGCGGGCGCCCAGGCCGATCGGCTTGACGCGGGCGTCCTCCAGGAGGGTGTTCCAGATGCGCTCGGCCTGGTCGGCGGGCACGGAGATCTCGTAGCCGTCCTCGCCGGTGTAGCCCGAGCGCGAGACGTAGCAGTCGACGCCGAACAGCATCAGGCGGGCGGAGTCCATGAAGCCCATCTCGGCCAGGACCGGCTCGTGCGCCTCCATGACCGCGGCGGCTTCAGGGCCCTGGATGGCCAGCAGGGCGCGGTCGTCCAGGATCTTCAGCTCGGCGTCGCCTTCCAGATTGGCCTGCAGGAAGGCGAAGTCGGCGTCCTTGTTGCCGGCGTTGACCACGACGTAGAGGCCGTCATGGTCGGGCTTGCCGGCCATCAGGTCGTCCATGATCCCGCCCTCGGCGTTCAGCAGCAGCGAGTATTTCTGCTTGCCGGTCTTCAGGATGGCGTAGTCGCCGGGGACGAAGCGCTCGAACTGGGCGACGGCGTCGGCGCCGGTGATCTTGCACTGGCCCATGTGGGAGACGTCGAACAGGCCGGCGTGTTCGCGGGTCCAGCGGTGCTCGGCCAGGACGCCTTCGTACTGGACGGGCATGTCGTAGCCGCCGAAGCCGACCATGCGGGCGCCGGCCGCGCGGTGCGCGGCGTTCAGCGGGGTGACCTTCAGGGTTTCGTCGCTCATCAGACTCTCGCGGTCGCGTGTTGAAGCGGAAGCTCCGCCGTCCTCGCGCCCCCGCTGTCCTGAAGCCTGAGAGATTCCGCCCCCGTCCCGGTTCGGCGCTTCGCACCGCCCGGGATGACAAGGGCTTGCTCCGTCGGCGAGGCCTTGGCCTGCTTTCCAGCGTCCGTGCGCCTTCGCGGTCCTTTTGCCTGAGCGTTTCCGGGGCGGTTGCGCCTTCGGCTCCGGAGCCTCCGAAGAGGCTCCGATCTCTCCCGCGAGAGCGAGCGGACCTAGGCCCCGACTCCGGCGCGAAGTCAAGCGCGGCGCGAGAGGCGACGCGCCGCCCCGAGCCGCCCCCACCCGGTCGCT
>NZ_JBNFOJ010000158.1:0-7137 GCF_057364705.1 Brevundimonas sp. CURTG3B2_SDJG | reverse complement strand
CGCCGCCGGCCGGTAGGCCGCGATCAGGCCGTCGACCGTCGCGCCCGGACGCATCGCCCGGCGCGCCAGCCAGAAGGTCTGGCGGCGCAGCACCGTCGCGATCTCGCGGTACAGCGCCGTCTGGGCCTCGGCCGGGATCTTCAGGTCCAGGGCCGAGACCGCGTCCCACGCCTCGTCCAGGCGGAACACCTGGCGCGCCGCCTCGAAGGCGATGACCAGGGCGCCCGTGTCGCACTGGGCCGACTGGCGCAGCCGTTCGGGGAAGGTCGGGCCGCACATGTTGACGATCTCGTTGGACAGGATCGTCGAAATGATCTCGCGCCGCAGCCGGTGGCGCTGCATGTCGGCCTCGAACTTCGCCAGCGGGCCCGGGAAGTAGCGGACCAGCGTCTGCTTGAAGAAGGCGTCGTCCGGCGCCGTGGAACCGACGATCTCGTCGAACAGCTCCAGCTTGGAATAGGCGGTCAGCACCGCCAGCTCCGGCCGGGTCAGCGGGCTGCCCGAGGCCTTCATCTCGGCCAGGCGCAGGTCGTCGGGCAGGCCCTCGACCTTGCGGTCCAGCTTACCCTTGGAGCCCAGCCACTGCATGAAGCGCTGCTGGGCGTCCAGCGCGCCCGCGCCTTCCGCCTGCTGCAGGGTCAGCGCCAGGGTCTGGTCGTAGTTGTGGACCAGCACCTTCAGGCCCACCTCGTCCGTCATCGAGGCCAGGAGCGCGTTGCGGTCCTCCGGCTTCAGGGCGCCCGAGGCGATGGCCGCGCCGGTCAGGATCTTGATGTTGACCTCGTGGTCCGAGCTGTCCACGCCGGCGGAGTTGTCGATGGCGTCGGTGTTGATCCGTCCGCCGTTGCGCGCGAAGGCGATGCGGCCCGCCTGGGTCAGGCCCAGGTTGGCGCCCTCGCCGACCACCTTGACCCTCAGCTCGCCGCCGTCGATGCGGATGGCGTCGTTGGCCTTGTCGCCCACCTGGGCGTCGGTCTCGTGCGGCGCCTTCACATAGGTGCCGATGCCGCCCAGGTAGAGCAGCTCGGCCGGCGCCTTCAGGATGGCCTTCATCAGGGCGGCCGGGTCCAGGGCGTCCTCCTGGATGTCCAGCGCCGCCTTGAT
This sequence comes from Brevundimonas sp. CURTG3B2_SDJG, assembly GCF_057364705.1. NCBI lineage: Bacteria > Pseudomonadati > Pseudomonadota > Alphaproteobacteria > Caulobacterales > Caulobacteraceae > Brevundimonas > Brevundimonas sp. CURTG3B2_SDJG. Next base: position 6,033 of record NZ_JBNFOJ010000158.1, on the reverse strand, counting down.
CTCGGGACTCAGCTCGATCGACTTGGCCGACCGCGGGAAGATCCCTCCGCCCTTGGAGATCTTGGAGACGTCGTAGTCCTGCCAGGACGAGCGCGGCAGTTTGAACATCCGGTCCCGCTCGGCCCAGCTGGAGGCGGGATCCGGGTTCGGGTCGATGAAGATGTCGCGGTGATCGAAGGCGGCGACCAGCTTGATGGCCTTCGACAGCAGCATGCCGTTGCCGAACACGTCGCCCGACATGTCCCCGACGCCGACCACGGTGAAGGGCTCGCTCTGGATGTCCTTGCCCGTCTCGCGGAAGTGCCGCTTGACGGCCTCCCAGGCGCCGCGGGCGGTGATGCCCATCACCTTGTGGTCGTAGCCGACCGAGCCTCCGCTGGCGAAGGCGTCGTCCAGCCAGAAGCCGTAGGACGCCGACACCCCGTTGGCGATGTCCGAGAAGGTCGCCGTGCCCTTGTCCGCCGCCACGACCAGATAGGGATCGTCGCCCTCCCAGCGCACCACGTTCTGCGGCGGGATCACCGCCCCGTCGGAGGCGATGTTGTCGGTGATGTCCAGGAGGCCCGACAGGAAGGTCTTGTAGGCGCGGATCGCCTCGGCCTGCTGGGCGTCACGGTCGCCGCCGGCGCGCACGATGTCGGCCAGCTTCTTCGGATAGAAGCCGCCCTTGGAGCCGACCGGCACGATCACCGCGTTCTTGACCTGCTGCGCCTTCACCAGGCCCAGGACTTCCGTGCGGAAGTCGTCGCGGCGGTCCGACCAGCGCAGGCCGCCCCGCGCCACCGGGCCAAAGCGCAGGTGCACGCCCTCGATGTGCGGCGCCCAGACGAAGATCTCGCGATACGGCTTGGGCAGGGGCAGGTCGTCCAGCTCGCGCGAGGCGATCTTGATCGAGATGTGCGGCTTGGGCGCGCCGTCGGCGCCCGCCTGATAGTAGTTGGTCCGCTTGATCGCCTGCACCAGCAGGGCGATGCGGCGCAGCGCCCGGTCGTGGTCCAGGCTCTTCACGCCCTGCAGCAGCTCGTTGATCTTGGCGGCCAGCTCGCCCACCGCCGCCTCGCGCTTGGCGGCGTCGCCGCCCGCGGCCGGATCGAACTTGGCCGCGAACAGCGCCAGGATGGCGCGGGCCACGGCCGGATAGTCGCGCAGCGCCTCCTCCTGCACCGCCTGCGACGGGTCCAGCCCGGTCTGCTGCCGATAGCGCGCCAGGGTGCGGACCAGCGCCGCCTCGCGCCAGTCGACCCCCAACTCCAGCACCAGGCGGTTGAAGCCGTCGCTCTCGGTCCGCCCGGTCCACACCGCCGCGAAGGCCGCCTCGAACGGGTCGCGCACGTCCGCGAAGCTCAGGTCGCCGCCGCGCGGGTCCTCCAGCAGGAACTCGTGGACGTGGATCTCGTCGGCCCCGGCGGGCTTCAGCGCGAAGCCCCACTCCTCCAGGGTCTTCAGCCCCATGTCGGCCAGGATCGGCAGCACGTCGGACAGCGGCACCGCCGTCCCGCGGCGGTACAGCTTGAAGCGGAAGTTCAGCGGCCCGTCCCGCTCGGTGCGGAAGGCGCGCACCGCCACCGGCTCACCGCCGTCGTTCTCGCCGCTGCGTTCAGGGCGTCGATGGCCATCAGGTCGCGCACGCTCTCGGCGGCGTCGTAGCGGTCGCGGTAGCCGGCTCCGAAGGCGTCGGCCCAGCGGGCGCTGAGCGGGCCCACCGCCACGTCGTCCACCTCGGCGGCGCGCAGCGCGCTTTCGAAGCGGTCGATCCAGCTGCGGCCCGCCTCGGCCACCTCGGCCTCCAAGGCGGCCTGATCCGGACACGGATGATCGCCCGGCGTCACCCCGACGATGTAGTGGATGCGCACCAGCGGCTGGTCGGACAGCTGCGGATACCAGGCCGATAGGCGGCCGCCCCAGGCGCGGGCCAGAATGGCGCCGATCCGTTCACGGACCGAGGCGTCGAACCGCTCGCGCGGGATGAAGGCCAGGACCGAGACGAAGCGGTCGAACGGGTCCTGGCGCGTGAAGATCTTGATCCGCGGGCGGTCGTGCAGATGCAGGATTCCCAGGGCGATCTGCAGCAGCTCGTCCTCGCCGATCTGGAAGAGCTCGTCGCGCGGATAGTTCTCCAGGATGTTCTTCAGGCGCTTGTAGTTGTGGCTGCCCTCGATCTTGCCCGCGCGGCCAGGGCGTTGGCCACCTTGGCGCGGATCAGCGGCACCTCGATGGCGGCCTTGTCGTAGGCCTCGGCGGTGAACAGGCCCACGAAGCGGGTCTCGCCCGAGGGCCGCCCGTCGTCGCCGAACCGCTTGACGCCGATGTAGTCCATGTAGGCCCGGCGATGGACGCGCGAGCGGATGTTGGCCTTGGCCACCGTCACCGGGTCGCTGAGGTCCAGCTGGCGCTTCATCTGCTTGGTCAGCACCGCCGGCTCCGAGGCCCGGCGCAGCACCGTGCGCTCCGGATCGGCCAGCACGCCCAGGCCCTCGCCCGACTGCGACAGGGGCGCCTCGGATTCATAGCCGCCGTCCCTGGAGCGCGGATAGTCGTAGTCGCGCGCGCCCAGGAAGACGAAATGGTCCTGCTGGATCCAGTTCAGGAAGGCGATGTTCTCCGCCAGCACCATCGGATCGACCCCCTTGGGGCCGGCCTCCAGATGGGCGATCGAGCGGGCCATCAGCTCGGCCATGGCGCCGTGGTCGTCCACGGCCCCGGCCACGTCGGCCAGGGTCTGGGCCATCGCCTCGCCCAGCACGTCGCGGCGCTCCTGGGGCAGGGTGTCCAGCACCACCACGATGGTGGATTCCCGCCCGCCGGGCTCGTCGGTCACCGGGTGGAACAGCGAGCGCACGCTGACCCCCGCCTCGGCCAGTTCGCCCATCACGCTGTCGACCAGGAACGGCCGGTCGTCCTGGATCACGATCAGGACGTCGTAGCCGGTGGCCTTTCCGTCCGCGCCGTTCAGGGACGACAGGGTGATGCGCGCGGGCTCGCCGTGCGATCGCCCCTCGGCCGCCTTCCAGGCCGAGGCCAGCAGGGCCGCCAGGTCGTCGCCGCTCAACTCCGGCGTCTCGTCGGCGGCGTAGTCCTCGTAGGCCTGGCGCAGGAAGTCCCCGGCCTCGGCGCAGGGCTTGCCGCCCAGTTCGACGGTGAAACGCCTCTCCAGCGCCTCCAGGGTGATCGCCTGAGGGAGCGGTTTGGCCGTTTCGCCGGACATGGACAGGTCTCGTATGGACGCGGCCTCTGTCGGGCCGCCGAAGGATGGGGACCAGACTAGGCCGCTTTCCCGCTTGGGCAAGCCGCCTGTCCGGCGCCCCGCTGACTAGGCCAGACCAGGCGCGGCGGGAACCCCCTAAAACCGCGGGGCGGGCCTTTCGGCCGATCGCCGGAGCGTGTGCGAGGGGATTTCGGGAAGCGGAAACGACAAGGCCGCCGAACTCGCGTCCGGCGGCCTGCTTCGGATCGGCGCCCAGGAGGGGGAGGGTTGGCGCCGATCTATTCCACCGCGGCTTTGGGGGGAGGGGAGGGGCCGCGGCGACAGGGGGGAGATAGGCGCCGGTTGTGGCCAATCAAGGGCGGCTCAGCGCCCTTCGCCGTCCTTCCCCTGCGGCGGGTTGACGCGGCGCCGGCGGGGCTTGGCGGGCGCCTCCGCGGCGCTGTCCATCGCATAGGGCTGGCCATCGCCCGACAGCAGGATGGCCATCCAGCGCGATCCCTTGAACTCCGCCAGGATGGCCATGGCCATCACCGCCAGCGGCGTGGACAGGAACATCCCCACCACGCCCCAGACCTTGCCCCAGAAGGCCAGGGCCAACAGCACCACCACCGGGTCGATGTTCTGGTTGTCGCCCTGCATGCGCGGCTGGATGAAGTTGCCGCTGATGAACAGAATGGCCTGCAGCCCGCCCAGCAGGATCAGGGCCGGCCAGTAGCTCTCGAACTGCACCAGGGCGAACAGCGGCGGGGCCAGGCCGGCGATCGCCCCGCCCAGCACGGGGATGAAGCCGACGATGAAGATCACGAAGGTCCAGAACTCGGCGTTCTGCAGCCCCACCGCCCGCATCAGCACCCAGGCGGCGGCGCAGATCATCGCCCCGGTGACCGCCTGGACCCACAGATAGCCCTCGACCCCGCCCCGGACCCTCTGGAACACCTCCAGCGTCTCGCCGCGCGCCACCCGGTCGGGGAACATGGCCACCAGCTTGCGGCGGAACCCGTTCTGAGAGGCCAGCAGGAAGCCCAGGTAGATCATCACGAAGACCGCGCCGGTCGCCACGCCCTGGGCCTGGCCGGCCACGGCCATCAGATAGCCGCGCACGTCCAGTTGGGCGATCAGGTCGGTGGTCGTCGGAACCGTCTGCAGCCCGATCAGCCGCGAGCCGTCCTCCAGGATCTGGTCGATGCGCGGGCCGATCCGGGTCGACACCCCCGACGCGTCGCTGAAGAAGCCGTAGGCGCCGTTGATGATGAAGGCGATCGAGGCCACGAAGCCCAGCACCACGACCAGCAGGGCCGCGACCCCGGCCCATGGGTCCGACAGCGGGGTCCGCGTCTCGATGGTCCGCTTCACCCCGTCGATCATGATCAGCAGGAAGATGGCCATGGCCAGGGGCGTCAGGATGTCCGCCAGCCAGTAGACGGCGGCCCCCACCGCCACGATGGCGATCGCCACCAGCGCGTTGCGCGCCACGGTCGAGGTCGGAAGGGTGATGGGCGGTTTCATCGCCATATGGTCAAGGTCGCCGCTCTCGCCGTCAATCGCCTCCCGATCGCTCTTGAACCGTCGGGCCGCCCGGTAGAGCATGAGCGCCGCTCGCCCCCTTGGAGTTCCCATGACCGACGCCGCGCCCGGCCTCTTCCTCGGCCAATCTTCGCAAGAGGGGGCTGCCAAGCCCGAACTGCTGCTGTTCAGCCGCGCCAACCGCCACGGGGTCGTCGCCGGCGCCACCGGCACCGGCAAGACCGTGACCTTGCAGATCATGGCCCAGGGCTTCTCGGACGCCGGGGTGCCGGTCTTCTGCGCCGACGTGAAGGGCGACCTGTCCGGCGTCTGCGTCCCCGGATCACCCAACGAGAAGCTTCTCGCCCGCGCCCAGGGCATGGGCCTGACCCTGACGCCCAAGGCCGCCCCCGTCGTCTTCTGGGACCTGTACGGCCAGAAGGGCCACCCGATCCGCACCACCGTCAGCGAGATCGGCCCGGTCCTGCTGGCCCGGATGCTGAATCTCAACGAGGTGCAGGAGGGCGTCCTGTCGGTGATCTTCCATGTCGCCGACACCGAGGGCCTGCTGCTGCTCGACCTCGACGACCTTCGGGCGTTGCTGGTCTACGTCGGCGAGAACGCCGAGCGCATCGGGCGCGAGGTCGGCAATGTCGCCCCCGCCTCCGTCGCCTCGATCCAGCGCGCCATCCTCCAGCTCGAGCAGCAGGGCGGAAAGGCCTTCTTCGGCGAGCCGGCCCTGAAGCTCGAGGACATGATGCGCACCGGCCTGGACGGCCGCGGCCAGGTCAACGTCCTGGACGCCACCAAGCTGATGAACAGCCCGCGCCTGTACGCCGCCTTCCTGCTGTGGCTGCTGTCCGAACTGTTCGAGCAGCTGCCCGAGGTCGGCGACCCGGACAAGCCGCGCCTGGTCTTCTTCTTCGACGAGGCCCACCTGCTGTTCAACGACACCCCCGACGCGCTTCGGGAGAAGGTCGAGCAGGTCGTGCGCCTGATCCGCTCCAAGGGCGTGGGCGTCTACTTCGTCACCCAGAACCCGGCCGACATCCCCGACACCGTCCTGGCCCAGCTGGGCAACCGCATCCAGCATGCGCTGCGCGCCTACACTCCGGCCGAACAGCGCGGGCTGAAGGCGGCCTCGGAGAGCTTCCGGCCCAACCCCGCCTTCGACACCGCCGAGACGATCCAGGCTCTGGGCGTCGGCGAGGCCCTGGTCTCGACCCTGGACGAGAAGGGCGCGCCCACGGTCGTCGCCCGCACCGCCATCCGTCCGCCGGACAGCCGCCTGGGGCCCGCGACCGACGCCGAACGCGCCCAGGTCA
>NZ_JBNFOJ010000157.1:0-7197 GCF_057364705.1 Brevundimonas sp. CURTG3B2_SDJG | reverse complement strand
GGCGTCCTGGCCGGTCAGCCGCGCGTGGAGGTAGGCGGCGTTGAAGCTGTCGCCCGCGCCCGTCGTGTCGACCGGAACCTCGACAGGCTGGGTCGCGATCCGCCCCGACGCACCGGCGCCGGCCAGAAGCGCGCCGTCAGGGCCCAGCTTGACCGCCACCTCGCGCGCGCCCCGCCGCAGCCAGCGCTCGGCGGTGGCCTCGGGAGAGACGTCGCCGTTCAGCGCCGCCTCGTCCTCGAACGTCGGAAGTGCGATCGTGACCAGCGGCGCGAAGGCGTCGATGGCGCGCCGGGCGCCTCGACCGACGGCCAGTTCCGAGGCCGGTAGTTGGGATCGAAGGCGACCTCCCCGCCCCGGCGGCGCACCGCCTCGGCCGCGACGCGCAGGACCGCGCGGTCCGCGTCGTCGAACAGCGAGAGCGAGATGCCCGACAGATACAGCAGGTCCGCCCGCCCCATCGCCTCCAGAGCCCGCTCGGCGCCGGGCAGCCGCATGAAGCGCCTGGCCGCGCTGGCCTCGCGCCAGTATGAAAAGGTGCGCTCCCCCCTGGCGTCCGTGCGGATGGCGTAGAGGCCGGGCAGGCGCTCCGGATCGGTCAGGACCAGATCCAGGCCCACCCCCTCCTCGGCCCAGGCCGCCTTCATCTCGGCCGACCAGGCGTCGGCGCCCAGGGCGGTGGCGTAGCGCACCGCAAGCCCCAGGCGCGCCATGTAGAGGGCGGTGTTGAAGGTGTCCCCGCCAAAGCCCAGCCGCGCCGCGCCTTCCGACGTACGGGCCAACTCCAGCATGCACTCGCCGAAACAGACGACGTTCAGCCCGGGCATCGCGCGCTTCCGCCGGACGGCTGGAACAGGGTCAGGTCGATCGCCTCGGCCATGCGTCGGTAGCCCGCGTCGTTGGGGTGGAGGCGATCGTCGCGGTGCGCGCCCTCGATCATCGCCTCGGGTCGTTCAGGATCCCTCACCGCGGCGTCGAAGTCGATCACCGCGTCGAAGGCGCCGCTGTCGCGGATGAAGGCGTTCAGGACCTGCCGCGCGGCTTCCGACCGGTCGTCGAAGCGCTCGGACCCGGCGAAGGGGGTGACGGTCCCCCCGATCACCTTGATCCCGTGCAGATGCAGGCGGTCGACGATCTGGCGATAGCCGGCGATCACCTCTTCGGCGCTGCGCCCGGGCTGGGCCGGATCGCCGTTGTGGCGGATGTCGTTGATCCCCTCCAGCAGGATCACATGGGTCACACCCGGCAGGCTCAGGACGTCGCGGTCCAGCCGCGCCATGGCGTTGGGGCTGCGGCCGTCCTGGACCACCCGGTTGCCGCTGATGCCCGCGTTCACGACCACGAAGCCGCCCGGGCAGGCGGCGTCCAGACGGCGCGCCAGCAACGAGGGCCAGTCCGCGTCGGCCCCCAGGGTCGAGGTCGCTCCCTCGGTGATGGAATCGCCCAGAGCCGCGATCACCACGGGCGCCTCTCGACGGGCGGCGTAGACGGCGGAGATGAAGCTCTGGCGCCGCTCCAGTCGGACCTCGTCCGCCACCGCCCCGCCGCCCTCGCCGATCCGGACGCCGACGCGGCGCACCACGCCCCGCGTCTCTTCCGGCAGGAAGACGGCGACCGAGACCTGGCCGAAGCGGGGGACCGGCAGCGAGATGGGGTCGCTGACCAGGGCGACGCCCGGGGGCAGGATCGGCCCAGCCTGGCCCGCGAAGGTGACGGACAGATCCGGCCCCTGGCCTTGCGTCGGGCGGATGGTGACCGCGCCCACTTTCAGCGGCTGGGTCCCCAGCTCGTTGCTGATCCGGATGCGGATCGCCTGCGGCCGAGCGCCCCAGGCGGATGTCTTGCCGCACCGTCTGGTTTCGATAGGCCAGCGGAGCCTCGGGCGTCCCGTCGAAGCGCGCGGGGGCCGCCGAGGCGGTCCAGGCCGGAACCCAGACCGTCGACTGCGCCCAGGCCGGGCCGCTGGCGGCGGCCAGGAGCGGCGACCGGCCGCCAGGCGCCGCAGGATCGCGGGTCCGGTCACGAGAACAGCAGGCCGCCGTTGATGTCGACGTTCGCCCCGGTGATGAACGACGCCCCGTCCGAGACCAGGAAGGCCACGGCCTGGGCCACCTCCTCGGCGCGCCCTCGCGGCGCAGGGGCGTGGCGGCCGCGACCGCCTTGCGCACCTCGTCCTTGGTGAAGGTGTCGTGGAAACCGGTGCTGATCATGCCGGGGCAGAGCGCGTTGACGCGGATGCCCTGGGGTCCGAACTCCTTGGCCATGGCGCGGGTGAAGGTCATCAGCGCCCCCTTGGAGGTGGCGTAGATCGCCGCCCCCGGGCCGCCGCCGTCGCGCCCCGCCTGGGACGAGAAGTTCACGATCGCGGCGCCCGCCTCCATGTGCGGGATAACCGCCCGGGTCATCAGATAGGCCGAACGCAGGTTCAGGTTCATCACCTGGTCGAAGAAGGCCTCGTCGATCTCGGCCAGGGGGCGGCGCTGCACCATGCCGCCGGCCAGGTTGACCAGGATGTCCACGCGGGGACCGAACGCATCCCGGGCGGCCGCGACCAGGCTGTCGGCGCCGGCGCCGGTCGAGACGTCGGCGCGGTGCAGGACGGCCTTTCCGCCGGCGGCCTGGACCGCCTTCAGGGTTTCGGTCGCGCTGGCCGCGTCGTTGGCGAAGTTGATCACCACCCGCGCGCCCTCGGCGGCGAGTTTCAGCGACACCGCGCGGCCGATGTCGCGGCCGCCGCCGGTCACGATGGCGACCTTGTCGTTCAAAAGCATCAGGAGTCCTTCTGGGGAGCGGAGGAGGAGGGGCGCGGCTCGACCGGCGCGATGCGGCCGGTGACGAACCACAGGGAGAGCAGCGACAGCGGCACCAGGGCCGCCACCAGGATGAAGATCGGGCCGTACGAGACCTTGGTCATCGCCGGCACCAGCCAGGTGGTGATCAGGGTGCCCGCCACGGCCGCCATGCCGCCGACGCCGGCCAGCGAGCCGACCGAGCGCCCGTCGAACAGATCGCCGGGGATGGTCTGGATGTTGCCGATGGCCACCTGGAAGCCGAACAGGACCCCGGCGATGACCAGCACGGCGACCGTCGGGTCGGTGACGTTCGGCGCGACGATCAGGCAGGGCGCCATGACCAGGCCGCCCAGGGTGACCGCCGCCTTGCGCGCGGTGTCGACCGACCGGCCCGACTTGATCAGCCAGCCCGACAGCCAGCCGCCGAACAGGCTGCCGATCATGGCCCCGACGTAGGGCACCCAGGCGAAGATGCCGATCTGCTTGATGTCGAAGTCGAAGGTCTCGGCCAGGTAGATCGGCAGCCAGGACACGAACAGCCACCAGATCGGGTCCAGGAAGAAGCGCGACAGGATCACGCCCCAGCTCTGGCGATGGGTCAGCAGCTGACGCACCGTCGGCGCATAGGGCGGCGCCAGGGGCGCATCGACCGGCTGGGCGGCGGGCTTGTCCAGGATCAGGGCGCGCTCGGCGGCGCTGACCCAGGGGTGCCGGTCCGGTCCGGCGCGGTAGATGATCAGCCAGGGCAGCACCCAGATGAAGCCCAGCGCCCCCACCAGCAGGAAGGTCCCCTTCCAGCCCAGCGACAGGAACAGCAGCGCGATCAGCGGCGCCGAGACGATCGCCCCGATCGAGGCGCCGGCGTTGAAGATCCCTTGCGCGAACGCGCGCTCGCGGGCGGGGAACCACTCGGCGTTGGCCTTGACGGCGCCCGGCCAGGCGCCGGCCTCGCTGATCCCCAGCATGGCGCGGAAGACGCTGAACGAGAGGATCGAGTTGGCGACCGCGTGCAGGGCGATGGAGATCGACCACACCCCGATCGACAGGGCGAAGCCCAGCCGCACCCCGATGGCGTCGAACAGCTTGCCGAACGCGAACTGGCCGATGGCGTAGAAGACCATGAAGATGGTCACCAGCAGCGCGTAGTCCTCCTTGGTCGCGCCGATCTCGGGCGCGATCTCGGGCCACATGACCGCCAGGGCGTTGCGGTCGATGTAGTTGATGATCGTGGCCACGGCGATCAGGCCGATGATCACCCATCGAAGACTGGACTTCATCGCCGGGAGCTCCTTAGCGATCGAACCGGGCGTAGCCGCCGGTCCACTGATAGGTCTGCCCCCCGCCGCGCACCGTGTGGGCGCGGCCGGGCGCGATGTCGTCCGCGACGCCCAGCGCCAGGGTCTTGCCGGACGCCAGGGTCACGACCACCACCTCGGCGTCCTCGCCGCGCAGGCGGGCGACGTCGCGGATGCGGCTGGTCGATCCGGTGACGGTCTCGGCCGTCCCGTCGTATTCGCCGTGGGGCTCCAGCACCGCGACGAAGCTGGCGTCGGCCTGCCCCTCCATGCGGCGGATCAGGACCGGTTCGCGGCGCAGGTTGAAGTTCGGGTCGTTGGCGCCGCTCTCGGCCAGGATCGCCCGGGTCGGGGCCGAGGCGGCGAAGCGGTAGGTGTAGAACCGCCCGTCCAGCAGCCAGGTCAGGCTGCGGGCCTCGTCGCCGGGCTCGGACTGGGCGTCGACCCACAGGTGCTGATAGCCGGCCCGGTCGCCCAGCACCGGGCGCTCGGCCAGCGCATGCCGCGCCTCGAAGCCCTGGGTGATGATCTGCCGCGGAAGTGCAGCGGCAGGTCGTAGAGGGCGGGCGTCGCGCCGTCGGCGCGCATCAGGTCCAGCATGATCGGGAAGGCCAGGTCGGGATGCTCGACCAGGGCCAGGGTCCGCGTCAGGGTCACGCCCTCATAGGCGCTCTCGATCCGGGCCGAGGCGACCTGCAGGCCGTCCTCCACCTGGAACAGCAGCGGCGTGGTGGGGTGCTCCTCGCCCACGCGCCAGTCGCCGCCGAACTGGCTCTGGCCGTTCACCACCAGGGTGTTGTGAGCCACCGTCTGCTGCGCCCAGCTGTCGTTCTCGTCCAGATAGCCGCCGCCGTTCTTGGCCTCGACGTTCAGGAAGCGGGCCGCGCCGTAGTCGGCGATCACGGCGTTCCCGTTGTCGTAGAACAGCCAGTTCAGGCGGTCGAAATGACCATGGCCCTGGCCCTGCTGGGTGTTCTTCATCACCAGCATCTGACCGGTCTCGCCGCCCTGGCGCAGGAAGACCAGATTGCCGCTCTCGCCGTCGGGACCGTCGCGCAGCTGCATCGACCGGAAGTCGAACGGTCGGGCCAGGCCTTCGGCCAAGCCCCGCGCCACCGCCAGCCCGTCGGGCGACAGCAGGGTGCGCCCCTGGCCCTGGGCGATCGACAGCAGGCGCGGATCCCGGGTCTGGGCGTAGGCGATGGCGACGCCGGTGACGATCTCCTCGCTGTCCAGGCCCTTGTCGGGCAGGGCGTCGTTGATGGGGACGATCAGGCCGTCGTAGGACGCCTGGACCACGCCCTCGACCGCCTTCAGCAGCACGCCGTCGCGATAGGCGAAGATGCCCCGCCCGGGCTCGTTCTGCTGGATGGCCCGCGCGAAGATCACGAACGGCGCCAGGGCGTACCGCTGATAGTAGGGCCCCTCGGCGTAGTAGCCGTCCGGCGAGAACAGCAGATCGATCTGGCGCAGGAAGCCGGCCTGGCCGTCGCGGGCGGTTCCGCGCAACGCCCGGTCGACCAGCTCCGGATCGCGCAGCACGTATCCGGTCATGCCCACGCCGGCCGTCGCCCAGGTGGCGTGGTTGTGGATGCGGTCGAAATACGGCGCGTTCTCTTCCGACAGGAACGCGCCATGCGGCGGAAGACGTCCTCGTCGATCCGGCGCCGGTCCTCGGCGCTGAGGGTGTCGCGGATCGCGTCGTAGCCCTGGGACGCATAGACCAGCCAGACCGAGTCGTTCAGCGCCTGCCAGAACAGCCGCCCCTTGACCGAGGACCGGCCGGCGGGGTGCGGCCCCAGCGTCGGATAGAGGCGGGCGTACTCCAGCAGCATGTCGCGGGCGAAGTCGGCGTAGCGGCGGTCGCCGGTGATCCGGTACAGCGCGCCCGCTCCGGCGATGGCCTTGTAGTTGCGCTTGTGCTGCTCGTGGGTGGCGCCGCCGCCCAGGTCGCGCGGCGTGGGCACGTCGATCCCCGCCCGCATGGCGGCTTCCACCTCGGCCGTGATCCGGGCGCGCTCGGCGGCGAACATCGGATAGCGGTCGCCCGCTTCGGCCATGGCGCGCCAGGCTTCAGGGGACACCAGCACCGGCGAGGCGTCGTCGGCGGGCCGGGCGGTCTGAACCGGCTCCGAGGGAACCGGCGCGCTCGCCGCCGACAGCGGCGCGACCGCGCAGGTCGCGGCGAGCAGCAAGGCCGTCAGCGAACGCGTCATCGCGCCGCCTCCACGTTCGACACCAGGTCCGGCGTCTCGGCCAGGACGTTGTCGCGCCAGATCAGCACCGGCTCGCCAACCCGCCGGAAGAAGCGGACCGGCCCGCTGTTCTCGAAGCGGTTGCCGGCGATCTCGGCGCGCTGGACGCCGTACAGTTTCACCGAGGCGGGCTCGTCGCCGGCCGCCCCGACGCGTTCGAAGGTCGAGCCGGTGAGGACCAGCCGGGGGCCGAAGGTGCTCTCGTCCGTGCCGCCCCGATAGAGATCGATCATCGGGCCGACGATGTCGCGGAAGGTCGAACCGGCGATCTCGACGACCTCGGCGTTGTAGGTTCCCAGGTCCTCGGTCTCGGTGTGGGCGGCGACGACCGATCCCGTCGCGCCCTCGACCGTGACGCCGCTCAGGGCGATACGGTCCGCCAGGGTGCCGGGGCCGGCCGAGAACAGGTTGAAGGCGCGGTTGACCTTCAGCTCGACGAAGCGGCTGTCCTCGATCAGCAGTTGATAGCCGGCGCGCGGCGCCGGCGCGGATCACCGCGTTGCCGGCTTCGTCCGGGCTGGAGGCGCCCGAGACCGTCACCCGCGACAGCTTCAGCGAACCGCCCCGCCCGATCTCGAACAGGGCCGGCCGGGAGAACAGGATGCGCGCCTCACCCTCGGCGGGTCCCTGGATCGTCACGGCCCGATCCAGCATCAGGGTCTGGTTGACCACGTAGACGCCGGCCGAAAGCTCCAGACGGTCGCCCGCCGACGCCGCGGCCGCCGCCGTGGTCAAGGTGTCCTCGCCCGGGGCCACGGCGCGGGCCTGGCCGCTGTCCAGCGCCGCCCGGGCGCTGTCCTTGGGATACCAGGTCACGCCCACGGCGTTGCGGGCCACGAAGGCCAGGTCGCGCCGGGC
>NZ_JBNFOJ010000156.1:0-7223 GCF_057364705.1 Brevundimonas sp. CURTG3B2_SDJG | reverse complement strand
GAGGCCGGCTCCGCGGGCGCCTGGGCCGCCGCGGCGGCTCCGGTCAGCAGGGCCGCGAGAGCGACGGCGGAGAAAAGCGCTCGACGGGACGCGGGCATGCAGGACCTCGACACGGCTCGATACTGAAAGAAAGGGCGGCGCGACCGGCTGGCCGCGCCGCCCCAGGCCAGGAGACTAGAAGTTGGCGCGCAGGCGCAAGCCGACCGTCCGCGGCTGGTTCAGGAACAGGACGTTGACGACCTGGTCCGACACCAGCTGCTTCTCGACAATGGTCTCGTCGAACAGGTTATTGACATAGCCCTCGACGCGATAGCGGCCGTTGGAAGGCTCCCACCCCGCGCCGATGTTGACGGTGACGTAGCCGCCCTGGCGAGCCCAGAAGCCGCCTTCGCGGGCTTCGGTGCTGCGCAGGAAGGGGCTGGTCAGCGGCGCCGTCGGATCGATCGTGGTTCCGGCCATCGAGGCCTTGAAGGCGTCGTACGCCGCCTGCCCCGCCGCATCGCCGGGCCGCGCGGTGAATTGGATCACCGGCAGCTCGTTGTAGATGTTGAGGTAGTAGGACGACCGGTAGTTGGCCAGCAGATGGAAGTCGGCCCGGCCGCCGAACAGGTCGACGGTCTGCTGCAGGTGGGCGTTGAGGTTGACCTTGGACACGTTCGGCAGGTCGTTGCCCGCGATGTCGATGTTGAAGTTGGGGGTGCCGTCTCCGTAGTCGGTGCCGCGGGTGTCCGTCAGGGCGCCTTCATCGGCCTGGGCGTCGATGTAAGAGCCGATCAGATCCAACCGCATGCCGTAGGGCAGGTCGAACCGGGTCTCGACCTCGAAGCCCTTGATGGTCGACTGGGCGACGTTGATGTTCTGCTGCGAGAAGCCGGCGCTGGCGCCGCCCGGGCCTGAGCCCAGCGAGACCAGGGTCTGGAACACCTGATCGGCGTAGTCGTAGAAGAAGACGTTGGCGTTCAGGTCGATGCGGCCGCTGGCCGGGCGGAAGGTGTTCTTGGTTCCCAGTTCGAACAGCGTCACCGATTCCGGTGCGAACGTGGGCGCCGTCGACACCCCGTTGATGACGATGGTGTCGTTGAACCCGCCAGACTTGTGACCCGTCGAGATCGTTCCGTAGAACAGGTTGTCGGTCGTCCAATCGAATTCGAAGCCCAGGCGATAGTCGCTGAACGAGTCCTCGTAGGACCCGACCTGTTCGCCCGGCGCCGAGATCTGGAAGAAGCTGTGCTGGCCGTTCGCGGGGCAGACCTGGCCGCCGTAGGACGGCTGGGTGTCCGGACGATTGACGCAGGTCCCGTTCGGCCGCGACCCGTCGGCGACGCCGGCGATCTGGTCCAGGAAGGTGTCGCGCGCGCCGGGGGTGAACGCCTCCAGGAAGTATCGGGCCGCCGCCTGGTTGTCACCCGGCGTCGGCGGCGCATAGGTCGATCGGCCGGTGAAGTTGGGCCGGAAGCCCTCGGTGCCGATCCGGGTCGTGAAGCAGCAGCCAAAGCCGTCCGATCCAAGCCCCAGCACCCAGTTGCCGCCGATGCCGCGCCGCGACTTGCTTTCCTCGGTGTAGCGATAGCCGGCCTTCAGCCGCAGCTGATCCGTGACGGGATAGGTGATGTCGAAATAGGCGGCGAAGGAGTCGGACTGGACGTCCGGGAAGGTGAACTCGGTGCCCGAGTAGAACTGGCCCTTGTCCACCAGGGACAGGTAGCCGACCTGCTGGCTTTCCTTGAAATAGAACAGGCCCGTCGACCAGACCGTCTCCGCGCCGGGAGCCGACGTCAGCCGTAGCTCGTGGACGTCCGATTCCGACAGCGTCAGCCAGTATTGGGTGCCGAAGTTGTCGTAGTCCACGTCGCCGGCGCCGTAGCCCGGGCGCACCACGCCTTCGTTAGAGGCGTTGACCTGGTAGTAGTCCACGCTGCGCCGGCTGCCGGTGTATTCCAGGACCGCCGGGCCGAAGTCATAGGACGCGTTCAGCGCCAGGCCCCAATTGTCGTTCTCCACCATGCCCTGCGGACCCCGGTACAGAACCTCGCGCAGCTCAAGCTGGTCGGGCGTGCCGCCGCCGACCAGGCCGTTGCGGATGTTGGTCGCCGGATAGCCGGTGCCGCGCTCGGACTCGAAATCGCCCATGAACGTCAGGCGGAACCGGTCGTTGGGCTGATAGAGATAGGTCGCGCGAGCCGAGAACAGCTGCTGCTCGCCGGTCGGGTCCAGGGTCTCGTCGTTGCCCACATTCTCGTAGGCGGTGCCTCGATCCACCCCGTAGACCGCCAGCCGCAGCGCCTGGTTCTCGCCGATCGGCATGTTGACGGCGCCTTCGTAGCCGTAGGTGTCCAGGGTGCCGATCTCGCCCTGGATGAAGCCTTCCGTCACGCCAAGGCGCGGCATGTTCGGTATGATGTTCAGCGTGCCGGCGACGGCGTTGCGGCCGCGCAGGGTGCCCTGCGGCCCCTTGGCGACCTCGACGCGGGCCAGGTCGAAGAACAGGCCGCCCAGGCCGCGCGGGCGGGGCAGGTAGACGCCGTTCAGATGGGTCGCCGCCGACGGATCCCCCAGCTCGGTGTTGTTGGCCGTGCCGACGCCCCGGATGTAGATCTGGACGTTGCCTTCCTGGTTCGAGATCGACAGGCCCGGGACCGCCGACTGCAGATCCTCGATCTGGTCGATGCCGACGGCGCGCAGGTCCTCGCCCGAGATGGCCTGGGCGACCCCCGCGTAGTTCTGCAGGGTCTGCTCCCGGCGCTCGGCCGTGACCACGACCTCTCCGATCTCGGTCGGATCTTCCTGCCCCTGGGGCTCCGTCCGTCCAGCATCCTGGGCGTGGGCCGCGCCGGCGGTCAGCGCCAACGAGGCGCAGCCGAGCAGCATCGAACGCTTGAACCGCATCATGATCTTCCCTCCCGCGGACCCTGTTCTTCAGGGTTCCTTGACGGTGCGCGACGCCGCGCCCCCGTTTCCACGAGACAAACTGTCCTCGTTTGACAGCGCTGTCAAATTGGTCTGCTCCGCCTATCCCTGCGTGGATTGTCGTTCCACCAATGCATAGTCCACCTGAACCGCGGCTCCGGGGACGCCCCGAGACGCCGGCAGGAGCAGGCGTGTCGCGGCCGCGGCCATCTCGGCCACCGGTTGCCGGATGGTCGTCAGGGGGGGCGTGCTGAGCATGGCGCTCGGCGTGTCGTCGAACCCGCAGACGGCCACGCCGCCCGGCGTTGAAAGACCAACGGCCGCGGCGGCGTTCAGCACGCCCAACGCCATGTCGTCGTTGCTGGCGAAGATCGCAGTCGGCCGATCGGGTGCCGCCAGAAGCGCCTCCCCAGCCCTGCGCCCGGCCTCGAAGGTGAAGTCGCCCTCGACGACCAGGTCGTCGGGCGCCGCGAGTCCGTGTTTCGACATCACGGTCCGAAACCGTCGCGACGGCGCGGCTCGGCGGCGTAGCTCACGGGCCCCGAGACGAAGCCGATTCGGCGATGGCCCAGGGCGATCAGGTGCTCCGTCATGTCCGCGGCCGCCTGCCGGTCGTCCATGAAGACCCGCATTCCGCGGCCGAGATCGGTCTCCGCGCCCAGGCGCACGAAGGGCGTGCCGTTTCGTTCCAGGACGTCCATCACGCGAGGATCGTCGGAGTTGGGCGGCGTCAGCAGGACGCCGTCGGGCCGCAGCGCGCGCAGCAGCGACAGAAGCCGCGCTTCAAGGCTGGGCGAGCCGTAGTCGACCAGTTCGACCAGCAGGTGGTGGTCGGCCCGGCGGCACTCGACCAGGGCGCCGTATTCCAGGCGGCTGAGATAGTCGTTGCCCCGCCCGCTGCGCCAATGCTCCAGCGTCAGCTCGGCATCGACGAAGGCCGCAATCAGATAGGACGACGCGCCTGCCAGGGTCCGCGCCGAAAGACTCGGTCGATAGTCCAGGGTCTCGACCGCCGCCCGGACCTTCGCTTCAAGCGCCGGGCTGACGTTGGGCCCGCGATTCAGCACTCGGGACACCGATTTGATGGAGACGCCGGCCAGGGCGGCCACATCGTAGATCGTCGCGGTCATCCTGACGGTCGTCTCCCCCTGCCGGCGACGGCGCGCCAGCGTCGGAACCGGTATGCTGCGCCGGACAGGCGCCGCGCAAGATTTCCCTCGCCGCGGATCGCGACTTTGGACAATCTCCCTCGCACCATGAGGGCTCTCCCAGACCTTGAGGGCGCTCCGCCCGCGCCCGTCGGCGCCGGCTTCATCGCCGCCCTGACGCTGGCCTACGTCGCGCCTTCGTCGCCTTCGTTCCCTTGCTGAGCCTGCTTGTTCCGTTGCAGGCCGAGATCTTGGCGCCCGCCGACAAGGTGGGTCTGCTCAGCCTCGTCACGCTTTGGGGCGCGCTCGTCGCCAGCGGGGCCAATATGACGGTGGGCTGGGCCAGCGACCGCACGCGCCACGCCTGGGGCCGCCGCCGTTCCTGGATCGTGGCCGGAGCGGCCGGCGTGGTCCTCGCCTACGGCGTCATCGCCGCCGCCTCCACGCCGATCGCGCTGGTCGTGGGCGTGATGCTGTTCCAGTTGGCCTTCAACATGATGTTCGCGCCGCTGACCGCCGTGCTCGCCGACCGGGTGCCTGACCGGCAGAAGGGGCGGGTCGCCGCCTTTCTGGGCCTCGGCGCCCTCTGGGCGCCCTCTCCGGGGTGCTGATCACGGCCCCGCCGTTCGTCGGGGCGCCGATGAGGCTGGCCTTGCTCGGGACGTTGGTCGTCGCTTGCCTGTCGCCTTTCCTCGTCAGCTATCGCGAACCTCCTGTCTCTCCCGAGCGCGAGACGCCCGGCGGACCTCGGCCGGCGCTCTCGGCGGACTTCGGCTTCGCCTGGATTTCGCGTTTCTGCCTGCAGATCGCCGCCAGCGTCGTGAACGCCTACATGCTGTTCTACCTGGCCGACTATGCGCGCTACGCCGAGCGTTTCCCCGGCTCCACCGTCGAAAGCGGGCTGGCGCGGCTGATCGCCCTGTCGACGGCGCTAATCGTCGCCTCGGGCTTTCTGGGCGGATTGGCGTCCGACCGGCTGAACCGCCGCCGGAGCTTCATCCTGGTCGCCGCCGGCCTGATGGCGGGCGGGCTGACGGTCTTCGCCGCCTGGCCGGCGTGGCCCGGCCCCTTGGTCGGCTACGCTCTCTACGGCGTCGGCTTCGGCCTTTACACCACCGTCGACGCCGCCCTAGTCGCCCAGGTGCTGCCGTCCCGAAAGGACATCGCCCGCGACCTCGGGATCATGAATCTGACCAACACCCTCCCCGCGGTTCTGGCGCCCCCGCTCGCCCTGATCGCCTTGGGCCCAGACCGTCAGGCCTGGCCTCATCTGATGGGCGCCGCCGCGGCGATCGCGTCCTGGGCGGCCTCGCCGTGCTGGGCGTGCGGCGGGTCCGCTGACACCAGAGTTGTTCGGCCGGAGGGGGCGGCGGCCTTGACCGTCACGGCCGGCGCTGTTGCCCTTCCCGCCGGCCGCCCCCGTCCGGAGTCCATGATGTCCCGCCCCCTGATCCGGCTCCTCCTGGCCGTCCTCCTCCTGCTGGGCGGCGCCTCCTCCGCGACGGCCGGGCCGGCGGATCGTCCGACCGCACGCGAGGCCGCCCAGGCGATGGGCAAGGGCTTCAATCTCGGCCAGATGTTCGACAACACCCAGCACGCCGCCACGCTCGAGGCCGCGCGTCCCAAGATCGACGCCTATTATGCCCGCGGCTTTCGCCTAGTCAGAATCCCGGTGACCTGGACCGAGACGGTCGACGGCACGACCCTGGCCGATCCCGAAACCGGTCGCGTCGACCTGGCCTCTCCCCGGCTGGCCGAACTGAAGGCGGTGATCGACTACGCCCTGTCGCGGCCAGGCCTGTACGTCGTCCTGAACGCTCACCACGAATCGCGCCTGAAGGACCACGGCCGCGCCGAGGTGCTGGCGCGGCTCTGGGCGGACATCAGCGAGATCCTGGGCGACCGCGACGGCCGGCTGATGTTCGAGATTCTCAACGAGCCGCACCTCAGCAACAAGGAGGCGATGGCGCCGGAGACGCTTCGGGCCATGACCGGTCAGGCCTACGACCGCATCCGCAGAGCCGACCCGCGGCGCATCGTCATCATCGGCGGCAATCAGTGGTTCGGCGCGCACGAGATGGCGGCGGCCTGGCCCGACCTGGACGCCGTCGGCGGCGGCCGCGACCCCTACGTCATGGCCACCTTCCACCACTACAATCCCTGGACCTTCAACGGCGACAACCAGGGCGACTACGCGGACGCCTGGACGGAGGAGGACGTCGCGGGACCGATGCGGGTGATGGCCGACTGGGCCCGGACGGTGGGCGGGGGCATGCCGGTCTTCATCGGCGAATGGGGCGTCGGCTGGAAAAGCCGCCTCTCCGTCATGGACTGCAACAACATCCGCCTGTGGTACGCCCGCTTCGACGCGGTCCACGCCCGCGCGGCCGGCATGCCGACCGCGGTCTGGGACGACGGCGGCTGGTTCCAGGTCTACGACCACGATGCGCAAGCCTTCTCCAGCAACCTGATCGACTGCATCGACGGGGCCTGCGCCTGGACGGGGCCGGACCGCTTCAATCGGGCGTGCGTCTGAGGCGACATCGGCTCGGCGGCTCGCTTCGAGATCGATCGTCTCTTAGTGAAAATCCCGTGATCCCGGCAGAATCCGCACGTCCCGCGGATGCCGCCAGCGGCCACTCCCTTCCGCCGGCGCGTGCGCCGTCCCCGGCGTCGGGGCCTGGCTCAGCCGGCCCAGCATCGGCGTCCAGTCCTCCAGCTGGTCGACCACCAGGTGGGTCACCCCCTCGGCGGTCTGAACCTTGCCCCGGGCCAGCACCATCCGCGCGCCCATCGCCACGGGCCTCAACCGCTCGAACACGTCGGGCCACAGCACCAGGTTGGCGATCCCGGTCTCGTCCTCGATGGTCATGAAGCATACCCCCTTGGCCGTGCCTGGCCGCTGGCGCACCAGCACCACCCCGCTAACCGCCACGCGCCGCCCATTGGGCTGTTTGGCGTAGGCCTCCGTGGTCAGGGCGCCCGCCTGGTCCAGCCGGTCGCGCAGGAAGGCGGCGGGGTGGCCCTTCAGCGACAGCCGAATCGCCTGGTAGTCGCCGATCACCTCTTCCGACGGCGTCAGCGTCGGGCAGGGCGTCGGGCGGGCGGCCGTCGGTCTCGTCCAGCCCCATCGCCTCGAACAGCGGGGCCGGGGGCCGCCCGGCGGCG
>NZ_JBNFOJ010000155.1:0-7284 GCF_057364705.1 Brevundimonas sp. CURTG3B2_SDJG | reverse complement strand
GCCGGCGCGGCGTCTTCGCTTCCCCCGCCGTCTACTGTCGACAGCGCCCAAGCAGCTCGGCCTGGCCTTCCGCGCGGCCTGGGATCGCGCCCCGCCGGTCACGTCCGCCGCCCCCGGAGAGGACGACGGGGGGAGCTTCACCTATGAATCCGGCAAGCTGACGCCGCTCGGCGGCGATCGCTACGCCTTCATCTCCAAGGGGACGGGCGAAGGCGGTCACGTCTCGCCCGGCGCCCTGGCCATCCACTATCTCCAGCGCACGCCGGACGGTTTCCGCCGGGTGGACGCCGACCCGCTGATCCTGGTGAGCGGAACCTTCGGCAACGCGCCGGACTGGTCGGTCCGCACCGGTCTGCTGCCCAACCCCGTGATCGTCGCCGAATCCGGCGGGACCTGGCAGGGCTACACCTGTTCAGGCGCGACCGTCGTGGAGCTGGCGCCGGAGCGGCCCGTGCAGCGCACCGGCTACGTCCGGCTGTTCTACACCAACGACGGCGCCGTCGAGGGGCCCCAGGCCAAGACCATGGAAGGCCGGCTCGTGCCCGGGACGCCTGGGCGCGACTTCGCCGTACAGTATTCCGGCGCCAGCGGCGCGCGGGTCACCTGGCGGCTGGGCGCGGACGGGACCTACAAGCCGGTCGACGAGCCCGCCGACCTGCCCTGGTGCTGACGCTGGACACCCCGGCCGCGCGGGACTAGACCCCGCCCCTTCGCTTTTCGAGCCGGGTCCGAGCCCCGGCGGCGATGAAGAAGGAGCGCCCGATGGGTCGCAAGCAACACACCCGCAACGCCTCCGGTCCGCAGGGACCGTCGCAGCGTCAGCTCCGCGCCGGCGAGCTGATCCGTCACGCCCTGGTCGAGGTCCTGCGCGAAGAGGAGATCCACGATCCGGCGATGGACGGCGTGTCCGTGACGGTGACCGAGGTGCGCCTGTCGCCGGACCTGAAGCACGCCACCTGCTTCGTGGAGCCCCTCGGCGCGGGCGTCGCGGCCGCTCCGACCGCCGGCCATGTCGACGAGATCGTCAAGGCGTTGAACGCCCACGCCAAATTCCTGCGCGGCGTGCTGGGGCGGCACATCGACATGAAGTTCACGCCGGACCTGCGCTTCCGTCACGACGAGAGCTTCGACGCCGCCAGCCACATGGACCGGCTGTTCGACGACCCCCGGGTGCGGGCCGACATCGAACATGTGGACGAGGACGAGGAGCGGTTCTGATGGGCCGCCGCAAGCGCGGCGAGGTCGTCAACGGCTGGGTCTGCCTGGACAAGCCGTTCGAGATGGGATCGACCGAGGCCGTCAGCCGAATTCGCCGGCTGTTCGACGCCCAGAAGGCCGGCCACGCCGGTACGCTGGATCCCCTGGCGTCGGGAATCCTGCCCATCGCGCTGGGGGAGGCGACCAAGACCGTGCCCTTCATGATGGAGGCGCAGAAGGTCTATCGCTTCACCATCAACTGGGGTGTCTCCACCGACAGCCTGGACCGCGAGGGCGCGATCGTCGGCCGGTCCGACGAGCGGCCGACGGCGGCGGCGGTGGCGGCGGCCCTGCCGGCGTTCGTCGCGAGATCGACCAGATCCCGCCGACCTTCTCCGCCATCCGGGTGGACGGCCAGCGGGCCTATGACTTGGCGCGCCAGGGCGTGGAGGTCGAGCTTCAGGCCCGTCGGGTCACCATCCACGAGGCGGCGGTGACCGCCGCGCCGGACGTCGACCACGTCGAGATCACCATCCGCACGGGCAAGGGTGTCTACGTCCGCTCGCTGGCCCGCGACCTCGCCCGGATACTGGGCGCGGAGGGCCATGTCTCGGCCCTGCGGCGCGAGCGCGTGGGGCCTTTCTCGGTCGAAAACGCCGTCACGCTGGATTCTCTGGAGGAAATGGTGCATAGGGGCGCCGCCTCGGAAGGCTTGCTTCCCGTCGCGACCGCCCTGGACGACATCCCGGAGCTGGCCGTGACGGACCAAGACGCCTTCTCGCTTCGGCAGGGACGGCCGATCGTTCTGCTCCCCCGTCAGGTCGAAACGCTCAAGGCCCGCCTTCGGGAGGGTTCCAGGACCGTTTCAGCCTTTCAGGGCCAGACCCTCGTCGCTCTCGGTCAGTTGCGGGCCGGCCGGCTGGAACCCGACCGCGTATTCAACCTCCAGTAAGGAGAACACGATGTCGATCACTGCTGAACGCAAGCAGGAAGTCATCAACGACAACGCCCGCGGCGCGGGCGACACCGGCTCGGCCGAAGTCCAGGTCGCGATCCTCTCGGAACGCATCGCCAACCTGACCGAGCACTTCAAGACCCACAAGAAGGACAATCACTCGCGTCGCGGCCTGCTCAAGATGGTCTCGCAGCGTCGTCGCCTTCTGGATCACCTGAACAAGGTCGATCGCGAGCGCTACACCGCTCTGATCACCAAGCTGAACCTGCGCCGCTAAGGTGGAGGCAAGAAGGGCTCGCATCGCGGGCCCTTCGTCTTATTGCCGATCACCCCGGCGAAGGCCGGGGCCCAGATCCCGAAACGCCGCCCGGGCCGGTGATCGTTCATCTGGATCCCGGCCTTCGCCGGGATGAGCGGTTTGAAGGAAGCATCGGCTTCCACTGACGCGAGGGCTGGATACCGGTCCTCATTTTCCCCGAGGCGTTCGCGATGGCGCGTACGCCTCATGGACCGAAGGACTGAACGCCCGACGCTCCACCCGCTTATGGGACCCCGCGCGGAATCCGCCGCCGGGATACGAAAGATCAAAATGTTCGACATCAAACGCAAGACGATCGACTGGGCCGGCCGCCCGCTGACGCTGGAGACGGGCCGCATCGCCCGCCAGGCCGACGGCGCCGTCCTGGCGACCTACGGCGAGACCGTGGTTCTGGCCACCGTCGTCTACGGCCGCGCGCCCAAGCCGGGCCTGGATTTCTTCCCGCTGACCGTGAACTACCAGGAAAAGACCTTCGCGGCCGGCAAGATCCCGGGCGGCTACTTCAAGCGTGAAGGCCGTCCGACCGAGAAGGAGACCCTGGTCTCCCGCCTGATCGACCGCCCGATCCGCCCGCTGTTCGTCAAGGGCTTCAAGAACGAAACGCAGGTCATCGTCACCGTCCTGCAGCATGACCTGGAGAACGATCCGGACGTCGTCGGCATGGTCGCCGCCTCGGCCGCCCTGACCATCTCGGGCGTGCCGTTCATGGGCCCGATCGGCGCTGCGCGCGTCGGCTACATCGACGGCGAGCTGGTGCTGAACCCGACGATCGACCAGCTGCCCGATTCGGCGCTGGATCTGGTCGTGGCCGGCACCCAGGACGCCCTGATGATGGTCGAGTCCGAGGCCAAGGAGCTGTCGGAAGACACCTTCCTGGAAGCCCTGATGTTCGCCCATAAGGGCATGCAGCCGGTGATCGACGCGATCATCGACCTGGCCGAGCACGCCGCCAAGGAGCCCTTCGACTTCCAGGCCGAAGACCATTCCGACGTCGTCGCCTCGATCAAGAAGCTGGTCGGCGAGGACATCAAGACGGCCTACACCCATGTCGGCAAGTACGACCGCCGCTCGGGCGTCGACGTCGCCAAGAAGAAAGCCGCCGAGGCCCTGGTCCGCACCGACGAGAATCCCGACGGGGTCGATCCGGCCAAGTTCGCCACGGCGTTCAAGGAGTGCGAGGCCGAGGTCCTGCGCCGCGACATCATCGAGAACGGCCACCGCGTCGACGGCCGGGCGCTGGACAAGGTCCGTCCGATCGTCTCGGAGGTCGGCGTCTTCCCGCGGACCCACGGCTCGGCTCTGTTCACCCGCGGTGAAACCCAGGCCATCGTGGTCGCCACGCTCGGCACCGGCGAGGACGAGCAGTACATCGACGCCCTGACCGGGACGTACAAAGAGAAGTTCCTGCTGCACTACAACTTCCCTCCCTATTCGGTCGGCGAGACCGGTCGGATGGGCGGCGCGGGCCGTCGGGAAATCGGTCACGGCAAGCTGGCGTGGCGGGCGATCCGTCCGATGCTGCCGTCGTCGGAAGAGTTCCCCTACACGATCCGCCTGGTGTCCGAGATCACCGAGTCCAACGGCTCGTCCTCGATGGCCACGGTCTGCGGTTCGTCGCTGGCGCTCATGGACGCGGGCGTGCCCCTGAAGAAGCCCGTCTCGGGCATCGCCATGGGCCTGATCCTGGAGCCGTCGGGCGAGTTCGCCATCCTGTCGGACATCCTGGGCGACGAAGATCACCTGGGCGACATGGACTTCAAGGTCGCCGGCACGCGTGACGGCATCACCTCGCTGCAAATGGACATCAAGGTCGCCGGCATCACCGAGGAGATCATGCGCAAGGCGATCGCCCAGGCTTCGGCCGGCCGCCTGCACATCCTCGACGAGATGGACAAGGCCATCGACGGCGCCCGCGCCGAGCTGGGCGAGTTCGCGCCGAAGATCGAGTCCATCAAGGTCCCGGTCGACAAGATCCGCGAAGTGATCGGAACCGGCGGCAAGGTGATCCGCGAGATCGTCGAAAAGACCGGCGCCAAGATCAACATCGAGGACGACGGCACCGTGAAGATCGCCGCCTCGGAACAGGACAAGATCGACGCCGCCAAGGCCTGGATCTCGTCGATCGTCTCCGAGCCGGAAGTCGGCACGATCTACACCGGCAAGGTCGTGAAGGTCGTCGACTTCGGCGCCTTCGTGAACTTCTTCGGCGCCAAGGACGGCCTGGTCCACGTGTCGCAGATGGCCCTGGAGCGCGTCGCCAACCCGGCCGACGTCGTTTCGGAAGGCCAGGAGGTCAAGGTCAAGTTCCTGGGCCTGGACGACCGCGGCAAGACCAAGCTGTCGATGAAGGTCGTCGACCAGGCGACCGGCGAAGACCTGACGGACAAGATCAACGCCGAGCGCGCCGAACGCGGCGAGCCCCCGATGTCGGAAGACACCGGCGGCCGTCCGAAGCGGGACGGCGACCGCGGCGGCGACCGCGGCCGTCGCCGCCGGGACTGATCGTCCCCCGGCTTCACTATTGGCTGACAAAGGAAGGCCCCGGTGGAAACGCCGGGGCCTTCTTCGTTCTTGCACCATTTCCATCTTCCTCGGGACAAGCCCGGTGATGACGGCCAAGGCAGGGCTGGAGTCAGCTCGCTCGCGCGAAATAGGTCTCAATGACCCGGCGATAGACCTCGGCCAGGGCCTCGATCTCGGCCACGGGCGCGCGCTCGTCGACCTGGTGCATGGTCTGGCGACCAGGCCCAGCTCCAGCACCGGACACATGGCGCGGATGAAGCGGGCGTCCGAGGTGCCGCCGGTGGTCGAGGCCTCGGGCCGGCGACCGGCGGCGGTCTCGACCGCATCCTGGACGGCGGTGACGAAGGCCCCGTGCTCTGTCAGGAAGGCGTCGCCCGAGTGCAGGTGCTCCAGCTCGATCCGCAGGCCGCTTTCCGCCTGGGCCCGGCCCGCTTCCGCGTTGAGCCAGGCCATTAGGCTTTCCCCTGTGTGGTTGGGGTTGAAGCGGATGTTCAGCCGTCCCTTGGCCTGGGCCGGGATCAGGTTGGTGGCCGTGTTGCCGACGTCCAGCGTGGTCAGTTCGAGGTTGGAGGGCTGGAAGGCTTCGTAGCCGTCGTCCAGGCGATGGTCGGCCAGCGCCGCCGCCAGCCGGGCCAGAACGGGCACGGGATTGGCCGCGCGGTCCGGATAGGCGACATGGCCCTGCTTGCCGTGGACGGTGATCCAGGTGTTCAGCGAGCCGCGGCGGCCGATCTTGATCATGTCGCCCAGCGCCTGCTGGGACGAGGGTTCGCCGACGACGCAGGCGTCGATGACCTCGCCCTCGGCCATCAAGGCCTGGACCACCTTCTTGGTGCCGTGCAGGGCCGGGCCTTCCTCGTCGCCGGTGATCAGGAAGGACAGCGAGCCCGGAACCTCGCCCTCGGCCAGGAGGCGGGAGACGGCGGCGACCCAAGCGGCGATGCCGCCCTTCATGTCCACGGCGCCCCGGCCATAGAGGACGCCGTCCTTGACCTCGGCCTCGAACGGGCCGGCGGTCCAGGCCTCGGTCGCGCCGGTCGGCACCACATCGGTATGGCCGGCGAAACAGAGGTTGGGCGAGGCCGTTCCACGGCGGGCGTACAGATTTTCAATGTTTTCGAACGGCATCCGCCGGCAGGCGAAGCCGAGCGCCGTCAGCGCGCGCTCCAGCACGTCCATCGCGCCTTCGTCGGCGGGGGTGACCGACGGACGGCGGATCAGGTCGCGGGTCAGTTCGACAGGATCGATAACCGGAGTTGATGCGAGGCTCATGCATCCTTGCTTTACGGGACATCAAGGCCGACACAAACCCCGTCATTCCGGGGCTCGGCGTGGCCGGGAACCCGGAACCCAGGGGACCGAGATGCTGCCCTGGGTCCCGGGTTCCGCTTTGCGGCCCCGGGATGACGAGGAGAGATGAATGCCGAAGATCGACATCGACGCCGCGCCGACCGGGCACGGTACGGGCTACCCCGAAGCGTTCGCCGGCCCCTGCAAGCCGCGCCGCCGCTGGAAGCTGGGAGACGCCGCCGGCCTGGACCAGTTCGGGGTCAATCTGCTGCGGCTGCCGGACGGCGCCTGGTCAAGCCAGCGGCACTGGCACGAGGGTGAAGACGAGTTCGTCTGGGTGCTGTCGGGCGAGGTCGTGCTGGTCGAGGAGGACGGCGAAACGGTCCTGAGGGCCGGCGATTGCGCGGGCTTCAAGGCGGGCGTTCCGAACGGCCACAAGCTGGAGAACCGATCCGGCGTCGAAGCGGTCCTGCTGGAAGTCGGGACGCGAACCCCAGGCGGCGACCGCGGCGACTATCCCGACCTGGACATGGTCTTCCGGCCGGACGGCTATTTCCATCGCGATGGAACCCCTTATCCGAAAGTCGACCGACGCACGTGACCGTAGAAAGCCTCGACACCGGGTCGCCGACGCCCCCCGTTCCGCCTTCCCCGCCCGAAGGTCCGTCCAGCCCGTGGGGCATCCGCGACTTCCGCCTGCTGTGGTTCGGCCGAGTGGTGGCGGTGCTGGGCATCCAGATCCAGTCGTCGGCCCTGCTGTGGCAGGTCTACGAGATCGCCCGGCGCGACCATCCGGTCGAGCAGGCGAGCCTGTACCTGGGGCTGGTCGGCCTGTGCCAGTTCCTGCCGCTGCTGGCCTTCACCCTGCCGGCCGGGGCGATGGCCGACCGCCGGGGACCGCAAGCGCACCGTCGCCCTGTCGATCGTGGTCGAGGCGATGTGCGCGGCCGCCTTCCTGGGGCTGGCGCTGCACGGATCGCCGCCGCTATGGGGGCTGCTG